>PMFY01000194.1 GCA_003157945.1 Acidimicrobiaceae bacterium
TGGCGGGCGAGAACCCGGTGGTCAGGCAGATCCGGACGCCGGCGGCGCGCAGGGTGGCGAAGACCTCCTCCGAGCCGGGCAGGGCGGCGACCTCGCCCCGCGCCACGGCCTGGTCGAAGGCCGCCTCGAAGGCGGCGTTGGCCTGCTCGGCCCGGTGACGGTCCCCGCCGAGCAGTTCGGTGAAGACCGTGATCTTGGACTGCCCCATGGTGCGTCGGATGTAGGCGGCGGGGTCGTCCAGGAGGTCACCGGCGACGAGGCCGACGGCGTCGAGTGCGGACTGGAAGGCCTCCTCCACCGCCCCCTCGTCGGCGACCGTGGTGCCGGCCATGTCCAGTGCGGCGAGTCGGATCGGCGGTGTCATCGGGTCAGTCCCTCCCAGGTCTCCTCGGCGATGGCCGGGGACAGGGTCATGCCCCGGCCGGCCGGCCCGGTCACGATCACGACGCCCGGGTCGGGGTTGGCGCGGTAGTAGAGGCGCTCGTCGGTCACCACGGTGTAGACGCCGGCCCAGCGTCGGACGATCGGGGGCAGCGACCAGCCGAGGACGGACTCGGCCCGGGCCCGCAGGTCGTCAGAGAGGTGCTCCTCGACCGCGAAGTCGAACGGCTCCTCGTAGATGTGGGTGTCGCCGATGGTGAGCCCGCCGGCGGCCCGTTGCGAGATCAGGAGCTGCACGCCCCACTCGGCCGTCGCCGGTGCCGGATCGGGCAGGGCCCCGCGCCCGGGCAGGTCGAAGGCCGGGTAGTAGCGCATCGAGTCACCGTCGGCCACGGCGGTGGTGAGCCGCTCGGTGGCGGGGGCCGTCTGGAGCATCTGGAGCCGGCAGCGACGGAGCGGCGCCGCGGCCAGGGTGGCGCCGATCCGACCTCCGAGCCCGGTCAGCCGGTCGCCGATGCAGAGGATGACGACGGAGCCGTCGTGGCGGCCGCCGAGGTGGTCGACGGCGGTGGCGGTGCCGTCCACCGATGTCTCGACGTCGACCACCTGACGGCGGGGGAGCCAGGTGTAGCGGCCCGTGGCCCCGAGGGTGACCCGGAGGGCGCCCAGGACCAGCCCGGGCTCGACGATGGCGTCGCGGCGGCACAGCAGTCCGCCGAGGACATCACCCCGGACCGCGGGGTTGGCCGCCCGGACCCCGTCCGCGTCGAGGAGCTCGAACTCCCGCACGGCCGCGTCGGGTCGGGCCGCGGCTTCGGCCATCAACGCGAGCTCGGCCCCGTGGCGGGCCACGGTGAGGGAACCGTCGGGCCGGAAGCCCACGGCGGGGGAATGGGCGGCCAGCTGCTCCCACAGCTCCCGGGCCCGTACGGCGAGGGCGAGCTCGGGGCCCGGGGCCCGACCGCTCACCCAGACCAGGCCGAAGTTGCGCACCGAGGCGCGTCGCGGGCCGGCGTCCGCCTCGAGGTGGGTGACCTCCCAGCCCCGGCGGCAGGCCTCGAGCGCGTGCATGGTGCCGAGGACGCCGCCGCCGACGATGACCACCCGCTGCGCGTCCACGGGACGATCGTAGTGACGGCGGGGGAAGGCGCCGGACGCTGGAGTTGGACGGCGATCGACCACCGTCGGACCGGGGTGACCGGGGTCGCATCGGAGCGGTCGTCTCGGGGACCCTCCAGGTCGGCTAAATTGGCCTCTCGCCCATTCGGGGGTGGCGCAACTGGCAGCGCGCGTGATTCTGGTTCATGAGGTTGGAGGTTCGAGCCCTCCCCCCCGAGCGCATGCAGTGGCCCTGGTCAGGGCCGGTGTGGCAGCTTGCTCCCCTCGGGGTGATCGAGTGCAGTACCGAGGTACCGGGCCACCCGCGGGCGGCCCGTCAGGGTCCCATCGTCTAGAGGCCTAGGANNTGGTCTCGTTGCTATCCTCATAGCCAGAAGAACCCAACAGAAAACCCAACAAGGGGCGGGGGAGTTCGATGGCAGGAAGCATGCGACTGGTCGGTGATCCTGATGTCTGGGAACTCCGGGTGTATGTGGGCCGGGACAGCGAGGGCCGGGTGCGGCACGTCCACCGACGGTTCCGTGGAGCTCGCCGGGCCGCAGAGCGGGAGCTCGCACGCCTGGTGACCGAACAGGAGGCGGCGCCGACTCCGGTGGCCGAGGCGTCCTCTCGGTGGGGACCGAGGACAACGGTCAACGACGCCATCACGGCGTGGAAGGCCAACGGCTGGTCCGATCTTTCGCCCAATACCGCCTCCGACTACGAGACGGTGTGGACCCTTCATATCGAGAAGTCGATCGGCCGGCGCCGCATCGCAGGGCTGACGCCATTCGACGTGGAGCAGTACCTCCGGACGCTCAAGGACTCGGGACTTTCCCAGGAACGGGTCCGCCGCATTCGGGCGATCCTCCATCGGGCCTGTCGGCTGGCTCGAAAGTGGAGTGGAAACACTCTCCCTAACCCCATCACCGACACCGAACTCCCGGTGTGGAGCCTCACTGAGGGAAGCGATGAAGTCCGTTCGCCGAGTGTCGACGAAGTCAAAGCGATCCTGAGGGTCGCTCGCACGGGGGATCCCCGGATCGCCGCATTCGTTCGACTGGTGACAGCGACGGGCCTCCGAAGGGGAGAGGCATGTGCACTTCGGTGGTCGGACGTGGACATGGATGGCCAGCGGATCCGTGTCGACAAGTCCGTCGTGATCGGTCGATCGGGGATCCAGGTCAAAGCTCCGAAGACAAGGGCGAGCATCCGAACCATCGCGGTCGACGGGGGCACGCTCGACCAATTGCGAACCCTCCGGAGACGCCAGGACGAGATCGCGGGAGCGTGCGGAGTGACCCTGGGACCAGAAGCCTTCATCTTTTCGCTCGAAGCCGATGGACTCGAGGCACCCCGACCTGACTCGCTCAGCCGCACCTTTGCCCGACTCCGGGACAAGGCCGGCGTGGCATCGGACATCCACTTGCATTCCCTCCGTCATTTCGTGGCCACCGAGCTCGATTCCGTGATCTCCGAGAGTCAGAAGCAGGCCAGGCTGGGCTGGTCGACGGTCCAGATGGCCCGGCACTACACCGACAGCGTCAGCGCAGAGGATCAGCGGGCGGCCGACCACATGGGCGACCTGTTTGGTGAATTAGGGAGCCGCGATGGCGGTGGCGATCAGCCGGTGACCAAGCCCATGGCCTCGTAGCGGGCTTGATCCATCGAAGGCGGAATCGCTCCGGTTGCGCACTCACCCAGACGGCGTCGATGGAGCCACATGCCCTGGAACGTTGCCGGCGATCAGGTTCTCGACGGCGAGCCGTGGAATCCGGATTCGGGACCCGATGCGAAACACCGGAAGTGGGAGCGTTCCGGCCTTAACCGCCCGGTAGAGGGTCGAGCGGGTCTCCCCCAAGAGCATCGCTGTCTCTTCGACGCTGAGCAATGGACTGGGGTTCACGTTCTTCCGATGGGTGGGCATGGCGCCTCCTCGATGCGTTGCCAGGACCGCGTGCACTGGACCTCTCCAATCGTCCTGACGGACGTCACCCCCAACGTCACCTGTCGGTACTGTGCCGGGAACTGAGAATCGTCCCGGACGTCACCCTGGCCCGGATTGGACGTCACCCGCTGGAGACGAACGTCACCCTGACAGCAACCGAACTTCTTGCGCTGACTGGTTGAACCCGCCACCCCTTAACGTCACCCTCCCTGGTGGAGGAGATGTTCGCCAAGAATCCGGCCAGACTGTGACAATCTCATCCGCGACGGACGCGCGCCGCCTCAGGTGTTCGGCAATCCGCTAGCAGGGGTCGCTGTAGGCCGTCGCCAAGTTGATGGTTGGCTGCGCCATCGACTTGCCCAGCTCGGCTCAGGTCGGCCCCTTGCACGCAGACGGTGACCCCCGATGGCCATGTCTTCATCGGAGCAAGTCGTTCCCGCACTTCACCCCGTGGATCGGGAACGGTCCGAGCGCCCAGGCGGGCATCGAGCCCGCTTGGGCGCCAGAACGGCTCATGCAGATCGGTTCTGCGAACCCTGGACGACAATGTCCACACCTGTGCATCATCGATGCGAACGTCACCCCCGCCCTTCGCGATGCTCGAGCCCGTGGCGGTGGCCGGGGCGG
>PMFY01000433.1 GCA_003157945.1 Acidimicrobiaceae bacterium
CCGGCCCGCAGCGACTCGAGCGGCTGGCGGGCCAGCAGTCCGTAGCCGGGGACGTCCATGACCGACAGGTAGACCCCGGTGGCCGTCTCGTAGGCCACGCCACGCCCGACCAGGTCACGGATCAGGTCGATCATCCGGTCGACGTAGGCGGTGGCGTGGGGCGTCTCGTCGGGCCGGAGCACGCCGAGGGCGTCCATGATCTCCCACCACAGCGCCTCGTTGGCCGCCGTGAACTCGTCGATCGGCACGCCCCGATCGGCGGCCCGCTCGATGATCTTGTCCTCGATGTCGGTGATGTTGGAGACGTAGGTCACCTCGAGGCCGCTGAAGAGGAGGTACCGGCGCAGCACGTCGAACACCAGCGAGAACCGGCCGTGGCCGAGGTGGGGTACGCCGTCCACGGTGGGCCCGCAGACGTAGAGGCCCACCTTCCCGGGCTGACGGGGCCGGAGCGGGACCACCTGGCCGGTGGCGGTGTCGTGGAGCGTGAGCACGCAGGGTACGGTAACCCGATCATGCCGGAGCAGACGAACGGACCATCCCACGCAACGTCGGGCGGGCGCGGCATCCCCGACAAGCCGGGCCTCGAGGGGCTCGAGGCCACGTGGTCGGCCCACTGGGAGGCCGAGGGCGTCTACGCGTTCGACCGCACCGCCGCACGCGACCAGGTCTTCTCCATCGACACGCCGCCGCCGACGGTCTCGGGCTCACTGCACATCGGCCACGTGTTCTCCTACACCCACACCGACACGGTCGCCCGCTTCCAGCGCATGTGCGGCCGGCAGGTCTTCTACCCCATGGGCTGGGACGACAACGGCCTGCCGACCGAACGTCGGGTGCAGAACTACTTCGGCGTCCGCTGCGACCCCAACCTGCCCTACGACCCGGACTACGTGCCGCCGGCCGACCCGCCGAAGGACCCGGTCGCCATCTCGCGCCCCAACTTCGTGGCGCTCTGCCACCAGCTCACCCTCGAGGACGAGCAGGTCTTCGAGCACCTGTGGCGGACCCTCGGTCTCTCGGTCGACTGGTCCCACACCTACGCCACCATCGGCGAGCGCGCCCGACGGGTGTCCCAGCGCGGGTTCCTCCGGCTCGCCCGACGCGGCCAGGTCGTCCAGCGCACGGCACCCACCCTGTGGGACGTCGACTTCCGCACCGCCGTCAGCCAGGCCGAGCTCGAGGACCGGGAGCGGCCCGGCGCCTACCACCGCCTGCGGTTCCCCCGGGTGGACGAGGACGGCGGCGTGGAGATCGAGACCACCCGGCCCGAGCTGCTGCCGGCCTGTGTCGCGCTCGTCGCCCACCCCGACGACGCCCGCTACCGGCCGCTGTTCGGCACCTCCGTCACCACCCCGCTGTTCGGGGTGCGGGTCCCGGTGGTGGCCCACGAGCTGGCCGACCCCGAGAAGGGGTCCGGCATCGCCATGATCTGCACCTTCGGCGACCTGACCGACGTGGTCTGGTGGCGCGAGCTCGACCTGCCCACCCGCACCGTCGTCGGCCGCGACGGCCGCCTGCTGCCGGTGGCGTTCGGTACCGAGGGCTGGGAGTCCGACGACGCGGTGGCCGCCGACACCGCCTATGCGGAGCTGGCCGGCCGCACCGTCAAGCAGGCCCAGACCCGGATCGTCGAGCTGCTCACCGCATCGGGGGACCTCATCGGCGAGCCCCGGCCGATCACCCACCCCGTCAAGTTCTTCGAGAAGGGCGACCGGCCCCTCGAGATCGTGTCGTCCCGCCAGTGGTTCGTCGAGACGCTCCCCCACCGTGAGGCCCTCCTGGCCCGGGGCGAGGAGCTGCACTGGCACCCGGCGTACATGGCCCACCGCTACCGGGCCTGGGTCGAGGGCCTGAACGGCGACTGGAACATCAGCCGCCAGCGCTTCTTCGGCGTGCCCCTGCCGGTCTGGTACCCGGTGGACGCCGACGGCGAGATCGACTTCGACGCGCCGATCTTCCCGCCGGAGGACCGGCTCCCCGTGGACCCGTCGACCGACGTGCCCGACGGGTACTCCGCCGATCGGCGGGGCGAGCCCGGGGGATTCGTGGGCGACCCCGACGTCATGGACACCTGGGCGACGTCGTCGCTGACGCCGCAGATCGCCGGCGGGTGGGAGGACGACCCTGACCTGTTCGCCCGGGTCTTCCCGATGGACCTGCGCCCGCAGGCCCACGACATCATCCGCACCTGGCTCTTCTCGACCGTGGTGCGGGCCGAGCTCGAGCACGGCGCCCTGCCCTGGAGCGACGCCGCCATCAGCGGCTGGGTGCTCGACCCCGACCGCAAGAAGATGTCCAAGTCGAAGGGGAACGTCGTGACCCCGCTGCCGCTCCTGGAGCAGCACGGTGCCGACGCCGTCCGCTACTGGGCGGCGAGCGGGCGCCCCGGCACCGACACCGCGGTCGACGAGGGACAGATGAAGGTGGGCCGTCGGCTGGCCATGAAGGTGCTGAACGCCTCGCGGTTCGCCCTGGGCCGGCTGACCGGCGACGACGGTGGGCTCGTGGTCCCGCCCGTCGAGGCCGTCACCGCACCCATCGACCGGGCCATGCTCGGCCGACTGGCCGTGGTCGTCGAGGAGTCGACCGCCGCCTACGAGGCCTACGACTACGCCCGGGCGCTCGAGCGCACCGAGGCGTTCTTCTGGGCGTTCTGCGACGACTACCTCGAACTCGTCAAGTCGCGGGCCTACGGCGACCCGGCTGACGGCGGCACGGCATCGGCCCGCGCCGCCCTGGCCGCCGCCCTGTCGGTCCTGCTGCGCCTGCTGGCGCCGACCCTGCCCTTCGTGACCGAGGAGGTCTGGTCGTGGTGGCGGGCGGGCTCCATCCACGCCGCATCCTGGCCCACCGTCGACGAGCTCGGCCCGGGAGCCGGCGGTGTCGAGCCGACCACCGACGCCGTCCTCGAGGTGTCCGCCGAGGTCCTCGGCCTGGT
>PMFY01000204.1 GCA_003157945.1 Acidimicrobiaceae bacterium
CTGATCGACGCCGCCTACGCCGGGCTGCTGACCGAGGCCGACGACCAGTCCCTGGTGATCCCGGCCCTCAACCGCGACGGCGACTGCCTGTCCGACCTGGTCCTCGCCCTCTTCGGCTCGATCGCCGGGGCCGAGTCCGTGCTCCTGGCCCTCGACGACGACCTGCGACCGACCGTGGCGATGGCCGAGGCGCCCCACGGCACCGCGCCGTCGTTGATGGGCAAGAACGTGGCGAACCCGATGGCCATGCTGCTGGCCTGTGCGGCCGCCCTCGACCACGCGTCGATGGTCCAGGGCCACGCCGTATCCGATGCCGCGGCGGCCATCCGTGAGTCCACGCTGGGTGCGGCGGCCGACGGGATACGGACCTTCGACCTCGGGGGCGACGCGTCGACCAGTGGGGTCGTCGACGAGGTGATCCGCCGGATGCGGGAGCGACCGGGCGCCTGACGGTGGGTACCCGACGGACGCCGGACGCCGGACGTCGGCGACCGCGCCACGGCACCACTGTCCGGGCGGGGCAACACGCCTTGCCGACGCGCTGGGTGGCCGGATCCGGAAATGTCGCCATCGGCGATTGCAATCGTCCGCGTTCGGGCGGAAGCTCGGGGATGGCGGGGAGGCGAGTGTTCCCCCGGCGGAAAAGGAGATTCACCATGCACCTCATCACCACGTGGAAGAGCCGTCCCCTGAGCCCGGAGCAGTTCGACCGGCTCCTGAAGGTCTGGGGCAAGCTCGAGGAGCGGTCGGCGGCCGACTCCAGCAGCGAGCGTGTCTGCTGGTTCCAGTTCAGCGACGGGTCCGGCGGCGTGACCATCGACAAGGTCAAGGATGTCGAGGCGGCTCTGGCCCTCGGACTCGAGCAGTCGCTGACGCTGGGCGAGTTCATCGAACTGGACACCAAGATCGGGGTGGACCTCGATGCATCGCTGCCCCTGATCATGAAGGCCCAGGAGAACGCCCGAGGTTGAGCCTGGTCCCCGGTCGCTCCGCTGCCCCAGGGCTCCGGCCCCCGGGCCGCGGCGCGTCCGGACGAGCCGGATCGCCCCCTGCGGCCGCGACCGGTAGCTGCCCGCCGGGTGGGGCGGCCCGACCCCGGCGCTACCATCGCCGGCATGCCCACCCGAGCCGTCGTCTTCGACCTGGACGACACCCTCATCATCGAGGTCCCCTTCGCCATGACCTCCTTCCGCGAGGCACTGGCGACGCTGCCGGGTGTCGATCCGGACGCCTCCGAGGTCGATGCGCTCGACGCCGTGCGGTCCGTGTGGACGAAGGGTGCCGACCACGAACTCGCCGTCAGCCTCGGCTTCGCCTCGTGGGAGGGACTCTGGTCGACCTTCGCCGGCAACCACCCTTCACTGGCCGGCCTCGAGGCATGGGCACCGACCTTCCGGGCCGGGGCCTGGCGGGCCGTGGGCTCGCTGTTCGGCATCGAGGACCAGGCACTCCTGGACGGTGCAGCCGACACCTTCGACGAGGCGCAGCGCCGGGGTCATCCGGTGATCGCCGGCATGCACGACGTCGTCGCCGGGGTCGCCGACCGCCATCCGATCGGCCTCATCACCAACGGCCCCTCGGACATCCAGCGGCTGAAGCTCGAGCAGTCCGGGCTCACGGGTGCCTTCGGGCGGGAGGTGATCTCGGGCGAGCTCGGAATCGGCAAGCCTGATCCCGCGGTCTTCCACGGGCTGCTCGAGGGGCTCGGCGCAGAGCCGTCGGCCTCGGTGATGGTCGGGGACAGCTGGGAGCGTGACGTGCTCGGCGGGCTGCACGCCGGCATGTCGGCCGTGTGGATCGCCGACGGACGACCGGTTCCGGAGCACCGGCCGAGGGTGGTCGTCGTCGACTCGGTGCTCGAGCTGCCCGACGCCCTGGACCGGCTCGACTGATCCGGCGCCACGGGCCGGGTGGCGTGCGGGCGGGAGGCTCAGCCCGCCATCTGGCGCAGCATGTAGGGGAGGATCCCCCCGTGCCGGTAGTACTGGGCCTCCATCGGCGTGTCGATGCGCAGTCGCGCCTCGAACTCGACGGTGCGGTCGCCGTCGGTGGCCCTGACGGCGACGGTCTTCGGGCTCACGCCGTCGTTGAGCGAGCCGATCCCGGTGATGGCGAACACCTCGTGTCCGGTCAGGCCGAGCGACTCAGCCGTCTGACCCTCCGCGTACTGGAGGGGCAGGACACCCATGCCGATCAGGTTCGACCGGTGGATGCGCTCGTAGGACTCGGCGATGACGGCGCGCACGCCGAGGAGCAGGGTGCCCTTGGCCGCCCAGTCGCGTGACGACCCCGAGCCGTACTCCTTGCCGGCCAGCACGACCAGCGGTACGCCGTCGGCCTGGTACTGCTCGGAGGCCTCGAAGATGCTCGTCTCCCGACCCTCGGGCAGGTGGAGGGTGATACCGCCCTCGGTACCGGGAGCCAGCTGGTTGCGGAGTCGGATGTTGGCGAAGGTGCCCCGGACCATGACCTCGTGGTTGCCCCGCCGTGTCCCGTAGGAGTTGAAGTCGACCTGGCGCACGTCGTGGTCGAGCAGGTAGGTGCCGGCGGGCGTCGTCGGCTTGATGTTGCCGGCGGGTGAGATGTGGTCGGTCGTGACGCTGTCGCCGAGTTTCGCCAGTACGCGGGCATCGACGACGTCGGTCACCGGGTCGGGGGTCATGGAGAGGCCCTGGAGGAAGGTCGGTCGCAGCACATAGGTCGACGCGGGGTCCCACGAGAACGTGTCGCCCGTGGCCGTCCCGATGGCCTTCCACCGCTCGTCGCCCTCGAACACCGAGCTGTAGCGCTGGCGGAACATGTCGGAGGTCAGCGACGTGCGGATCGCCTCGGTCACCTCCTCGGGGCTGGGCCACAGGTCGGCCAGGAAGACGGGGTTCCCCTCCCGGTCGGTGCCCAGGGGCTCCGTGGTGACGTCGAGGTCCATGGTGCCGGCCAGCGCGTAGGCGACGACCAGCGGCGGTGACGCCAAGTAGTTCATGCGGACGTCCGGATGGATGCGGCCCTCGAAGTT
>PMFY01000347.1 GCA_003157945.1 Acidimicrobiaceae bacterium
CTCCTCGTCGAGCCCGGAGGCGTCCATCGACGTGTGGAAGACCTTCCAGATGTCGGACCGGAATCCCCACAGGTTGACCGACGCCGGCAGGTCGCCGTCGAGTTCCCGGGGCTCGAGGCCGTCGTCGGACACGAAGCTGCCGGCCGGGTCGGTGTGGACCTGGCGCCGCTCGTCCAGGGAGACCAGGAGGCCGTTGTCCGCCACGCGGCAGATGCCCCGGGTCACGGGGTCGTCGGTGGCGACCGTGGACCGCAGGGCGTAGCCGACGAGCACGTGCTCGGGCACGGAGGTGGCCAGTTGGGCGGCCAGCAGGCCCATGCCCACTTCGCCGTAGACGTCGTCGGCGTTCGACACCCCGAAGGACCCGGCGCCGTCGAGGGCCTCCTCGGCGGCCAGCACGGCGTGGACGGTGCCGAGGGGGAGGCGCTGCGTGGTGTAGGTGACGTCGACGGTGGCCGGCCAGCACTGCTCGACGTGGTAGCGGATGGCCGGGCCGGTCTCGGGGTGGAGGACCAGCACGATCCGGCCGAAGCCGGCCCGCACCGCGTCGCTGACCAGGAGGTCCAGTACCGCCTCGCCGCGCGGCCCGATGGGGGCGAGGGGCTTGCAGCCGCCGAAGCGACGGGCCATTCCGGCGGCCAGGACGACGAGTGGGGGCGCGACAGCACGAGATTCCGACATGCTCATCTCATCGGCCCTCAGCCGCCCCACTTGAGCACGGCACTGGCCCAGGTCATCCCCCCGCCGAAGCCGGTCAGCAGCACGTGGTGGCCGGCCTGCAGCCGGTCGGTGTCGAGGGCGTCGGCCAGGGCCAGGGGGATCGAGGCCGACGAGGTGTTGCCGTAGCGGTCGATGACCACGACGGCCTTCTCCTCGGGGATCCCGAGCCGCTGGCACGCGGCGCTGATGATGCGGAGGTTGGCCTGGTGCGGCACCACCAGGTCGATCTGGTCCGGGGTCAGCCCGGCCTCGGCGATGGCCTGCTGGGCCGACTCGACGACCACGGCCACGGCCTTGCGGAAGATCTCCTTGCCGTTCATGTAGAGGTAGCCGCCGTGGTCGCACTTGAGCAGGTGCCGCAGCGACCCGTCGGCGCCCAGCCGGTAGCTCAGCAGCTGGCCCGGGCCGTCGACGGCCTCGACGACCACCGCGCCGGCCCCGTCGCCCACCAGGATGGAGACCGACCGCTCGTCCCAGTCGGTGATCCGGGACAGGGTCTCGGAACCGATGACCAGCAGCCGCTCGGCGCCGATGGCGATCATGCCGTGGGCCACGGTGAGGGCGTAGACGAAGCCCGAGCAGGCGGCGTTGACGTCGAAGGCGCCGCCGGTGATGCCGATGCCGTCCTGCACCGTGGCCGACGTGCCGGGCACGATCTGGTCGGGTGTGGTGGTGGCCAGGATGATGGCGTCGATCTCGTCGGGGCGTCGGCCCGCCTTCTCCAGAGCGGCCAGGCCGGCCTCGATGGCCAGCCCCGACGTGGTGCCGCCGATGCGGCGCTCGCGGATCCCGGTGCGCTCGCGGATCCAGGCGTCGTTGGTGTCGAGGGTCAGGGACAGGTCGTCGTTGGTGACCACCTTGTCGGGCACGGCGATGCCGTACCCGGTGATCACGCCGCCGCGTCCGATCACGACTCAGCCCGCCTCGAGGACGTGGATACCGATGAACGCTGCGTCAGTGGTGCCTGCATGGGACCCGATCATGCCACCGGTATTGGCCGCCACCGCCAAACGGGCGCCCTCGACCTGGCGGGGGCCCGCCTCGTCGCGCAGCTGGGCGGTGAGCTCGACCACCTGGGCGATGCCGGTGGCCCCCAACGGATGCCCCCGGCTGACCAGTCCGCCGCTGGTGTTGACCGTCACCCCCCGCCCCCCGAGGGTGGTGTCGCCGGCGGCGGTCGCCGCCCCGGCGTCGCCGGGCTTGTAGAAGCCGAGGGACTCGAGGGCGCAGATCTCCTCGGCGCTCGTGGCGTCGTGGAGCTCCACGACGTCCACGTCGGCCGGGTCGACCCCCGAGGCGTCCCAGGCGGCGGCGGCCGTCTCGGCCAGGCGGTCGTGGTAGTCGATGTCGCCGTTGCCCGACCGGACCGTCGTGGAGAGGATGCGGGGCGCCCCGGACCGCGACTCGAGCGACAGCACCACGGCGGCCGCGCCGTCGGTGAACGACGAGCACATCAGGCGGGTCAGCGGCGGGACGATGGCGGGCGAGGCCAGCACCTCGTCGAGGGTCACCTCGCTCTGGAACTGCGCGTGCGGGTTGAGCGCCCCGTGGCGGCGGGCCTTGACGGCGGCCGCTCCGATCTGCTCGACCGTGGTGCCCCAGGCCTCCATGTGCTCGACCGTCCACTTGGCGTTGAGGGCCATGAGCACCGAGCCCGACGGGTTCTCCCAGTTGGCGTGCATGAACTGCCGGTCGATCCCGGGCACGCCGTCCTCGATGCCCGCCAGCGTCTCCAGGCGGTGTCCCGTCCACATCTTCTCGACCCCGACCGCCAGCACCGTGCCCGCACCNNCCCGGCGTCGAGCAGGAAGCTCTGGCCGCGGATGCAGGCCTGGTTGAGCAGGCGACCGGCGGTGGCGTTGCCGAACACCACGAGGTCGACGTCCTCGGGGGTCAGGCCGGCGTCGGTCAGGGCGCGG
>PMFY01000077.1 GCA_003157945.1 Acidimicrobiaceae bacterium
ACCCGCATCGGGGTGTGGTGGATGACGCCGGAGCCGTGGAGGTACTTCTCCTCGGTGCCGTAGACGAGGCTGGCGGGCGGCTTCTCCACCTCGGTGGGGGCCAGGGCGGTGGGGCCGGACGGGCCGTCGAGGACCACCACCGAGAATTCGGTCCCGGTCAGGAACTCCTCGACCAGCACGGCTCCGGCGGCGGTGGCGAACGCGGCGTCGACGGCGGCGGCCAGGGCGCCGGGCTCGGCCGGCACCACGTCGACCCCGAACGACGATCCTCCGGCCAGTGGCTTCACGGCCAGGAGCCGCACCGACCCGGTGTCGTCCGGGCCGAGGGTGGGCGTCAGCCGGGTCAGGTCGGCGAGCAGGCCCTCGCGGTCGGCGTCCCACGCGGCGCGGGCGACGGAGCGGTGGGCGGGCACGGGGTAGCCGGCGGCGGCGAGGGCGGTGTAGCAGGCCTCCTTGTCGAGGGTGCGACGCAGCGCGTCGGGCCGGCTGAAGACGTAGGGGACGCCCCACGACTCGAGTCGTTCCTGGAGCGCGCCGTCCTCGCCGAAGGCGCCGTGGATGAGGGGCACGGCCACGTCGTGGGCCCGTGCCAGGTCGGCCACCTGGTCCCAGTCGAGCTCGAGGTCGAGGTCGCGCAGCTGCGACTCGAAGTCCGCGCAGGTGTTGGCGTAGTAGTAGACGGGCGGCAGCCGGTAGGCGCGCAGGGCGCGGTCCACGAAGACCACGGTGAGCTCGGCCGTGGGATCGGCCTGGAGGTACGTGACCCAGGGCTTGATCGACCCCGCGCTGACGTCGCGCTCCTCGCTCGGTCCGCCGAAGAACAGGAGCACCTTCACCGGGCGCCCACCCCCTCGCGCAGTCGTTCGGCCAGCCGGTCGAGCCCGACGGAGCGGCTGGCCTTCAGGAGCACCACGCTGTCCGTCGGGAGCTCCTCGACGAGGTCGAGCGCCTCGTCCTGGGACCCGACCGCCACGCCCCCGTAGGGCGCGCCACCGACGGCCACCACCTCGATCCCGAGCGACTGCGCCAGNNCGAGTCGGGATTGGCGTTGTAGGAGTCGTTGAGGACGCGCAGGCCCGACGGGGTCCGCCACAGCTCGGCCCGCAGCCGGCTGCCCTCGGCACCGCCGACCCCCGCCAGTGCGGCGTCGAAGCCGACCCCGGCGCACACCGCCGTGGCCACGGCGGCGGCGGCGTTGACGGCCTGGTGGTCGCCCCGCACCGCCAGCGCCACGGTGCCCGTCCCCCACGGTGAGTCGATGCGCACGGTAGGGCGCAGCTCGTCGTCGCGGGTGACGACCGTCGCCCGCACATCACCCGTCGTCGTGCCGAAGGACAGCACCGAGGCCGATGTGCGCGCCCGCACGTCGGTGCCGCAGTCGACGTCGTTGACGACGGCGAACCCGGTGGCCGGCAGGTCGACGAGCAGCGAGCCCTTCTCGGCGCGCACGCCGTCGAGCCCACCCAGGTGTTCGAGGTGGGCCGAGCCGATCGAGGTGATGACGCCGATCGTCGGCCGGGCCAGCTCGCAGAGGCGGGCGATGTCGCCGGGGAAGCGGGCGCCCATCTCGAGCACCACGACCTCCACCCCGTCCGGGGCGCCGAGCAGGGTGAGCGGGACGCCCAGCTCGTTGTTGAACGAGGCGCGGGTGGCGTGGGTGCGCCGCCCGGCGGCCAGCCCACCGGCCACCAGGTCCTTGACGGTCGTCTTCCCGACCGAGCCGGTGATGCCCACCACGGCGTCGGGCAGTCGGGTGCGGGCATGTCGTCCCAGGTCCCACAAGGCGCGGGCGGTGTCGTCCACCTCGATGGCCGTGCCGCCCGGCGACCCACGGGACGTCAGGTAGGCGGCGGCCCCGGCCCCCAGGGCCGCGGCGATGAAGTCGTGCCCGTCACGGGCGGCCACCACCGGGACGAACAGCTGGCCGGGCGCCAGGGTCCGGGAGTCGGTCGACGCCCCCGCGAAGGTGACCTCGGGGCCGTGCACCCGGCCGCCGACGGCGTCGGCCGCCTCGCGGGAGGAGAGCCTCACCGGCGGGTCCCGACGGGGCGTCGGCCGGTGGCGCGGGCCGGGGGGCTGTGGGTGTCCGGGGTCATCGGTGGATGGGTCACCTCCCGTGACCCGGGGGCGCCGGGGCGGTCGGGCCCCGCCGCCCTGGCGGACAGGTGGTGACCACCCGATCCTACAGCCCGCCCCGGCGGGACCAGGACTCCCGCACGGCTCCACGGGCCCGGCCGGCGGCAGGCCGCTCGATCCCCCCCGGCCTGCGTCAACCGTGCCGTGTCCACCGGTCCAGTATGGCCAGGGGACCGGGGGATGCCGGGGTTCAGGCCTTGTAGGTGAAGTGGTCGGCCGCGCTCACGGGGCTGGTGCCGGCCGGGGTCGTCACCCTGACGTCCACGGTGCCCGCCGTACCCGCCGGGGCCACCGCGGTGAGTGCGGTCGACGACGTGACCGTCACGGAGCTGGCCAGCGCGCCCCCGAAGGTGACCGATCCGGCCTCGGTGAACCCGCTGCCGGTCACCTTCACCGTGGTGCCGCCGGCCACCGCACCCCGGCCCGGCTTCACCTTGGCGACCACCGGGGTGCCGAGGTCGTAGGCGAAGGTCACACCGGCCAACGCGGGGATGGCCTGGTACGTGGCCAGCAGGTCGGGGCCGGNNGGACAGCTTGGCGGTCGATGGCGGCGTGCCGAGCGCCAGCAGCGCCTGGAACACCAGCGCGGTCGAGTCGGGGTCGGTCGAGCCCGGTGCCTTCGCCGAATTCGGCTCGTAGCCCCAGCCGTCGTCGCGGTCCTGGGCCTTCGTCAGGAAGTGGAGCGCCGAGGCGGCGGCCGTGGTCCCGAGCGCGTGCTGCGCCTCCAGGCCCTCGACAGCGAGCGCGGTCGAGTTGGTGTCCGGCCCCTCGTAGTCGGCCGGCTTGCCGTTGCAGGGGTTGGCGCTGGTGATGTAGCTGGTCCAGCCACCGTCGCTGCACTGCTGGGCGGACAGCCACCCCTCGGCCGCCGTGACCGCGCTGCCCGACGTGGTCCCGACCGCGGCCAGTGCGGCCAGCGCCAGGCCCTGACGGTAGGCGCCGTCGAAGGTCGGGTCCTGGGCGCCGAACAGGCCGGCGTCCGTGCCGGTGGTGCGCTGGGTGGCGAGGAGCCGGGTGACCAGGTTCGTCCCCCCGAACGACGTGGGTGACGCGCCGAGGGCGCGCGCGTCGAGGATGAGGAGGGCGAGCTGGCCCGGGCCGTCGTTGCCCGACACCGGGACGTACCCGTTGACGTTGGCCTCGAGGTAGGCGAGGGCGGAGTCGGCCTTGGTGGTGCCGACGCCGGCCGAGGCGAGGGCCAGGACGGCGTTGGCGGTGGCGTCCAGGTCGGCCGTGCCCGGCGACGTCGTCGACGGGATGTAGCCGCTGGCGTTGATCTGGGTGGCCAGCCAGGTGGCGGCGGCCTGGGCCTGGGTCGTCTGCGGCAGCGACGGTGGCGACGGTGCGGCGGAGGCGGCGGTCGGTGTGACGAGCGCACCCAGGCCGAGCGATGCGGCCAGGGCGAGGGGGGCGGCGAGCCCCCGCAGACGGATCGGTGTGCGGATCATGGTGGTTCCCTTCCGGCGGCTACCCGGAAGAGCAGTGACCGTACGGGACCCTGACCATCCGAGTCCCACCGCGTGTCTCGACGGATATGGACTCCCTGACGGTTCCCGGTATCCCGACTTGTGACGAGCGGACGTGCCCATCACCCACGGTTGCGGACCAGCGCCGGACTTCGACCGGCTTCCCCGAGGAACTGCCATGTGCTGCGGTGCTGCGATCGCAACGTACCACTCCCCCGCGGCCGACGCCGGAGCCGCCCTCCACGGGGCCGTCCCGGGCACGGACTACCGTGGGACGGTGCTCGTACGCTGGGGAATCCGCATCGGGATGGGGCTGGCCGGCGTGGCCCTCGGCATCCTGGTGTCCGACGCCGTGCTCACGGGCCTGAGCCTGACGGTCACCGCGCTGGTCGAGACCACGGTCATCTTCTGGCTGATCCACATCGCCGTGCAGTTCATGGCCCTGCGGGTACTGATCCGCCAGCCGTCGGTGGCCCTGGCCGGCCTCCTGGCCATCGCCTCGACCATCGTGTCGCTGATCGTCGTCAACGTGATCGTCTCGGGACTCCACATCAGCGGCGTCACCACCTACTTCTGGGCCACCCTCATCATCTGGGTGACGACCGCACTGTCCGACACCATGGGCCAGCGCATGATCCGCGACCGGCGCATGGACCGGCGCGAGGAGCGCCGCAACGGGTGACCCCGGGCCCACCGGCCCGGCCGTGTCACAACCCGGCGCCCGCGGACGTCGACCAGGCATGGACATCCACACCGACATCGCGGTCATCGGCGGCGGACTCGCCGGCCTGACCGCCGCCGCCACCGCGTCACGGGGCGGGGCGACCACCCTGGTCCTCGAGGCCCACCGACCGGGGGGTCGCGCCCGGACCACCGAACGCGACGGGTTCCTCTGGAACCTCGGCGGGCACGCGCTCTACCTCGGCGGGCCGGGCCGGGCGGCGCTCGGCTCGGTCGGCGTGACCCCGTCGGGAGCCGCCCCGCCGCTCGACCGCTACCTCGGCGCCCGCCACAGCGAGCTGCACCGCCTCCCCACCGGTCCCGGCTCCCTCCTCCGCACCTCACTGCTCGGTGCCCGCAGCAAGGCCCGGCTGGCCGGGGTCCTGGCCCGGCTCCCCCGCATGGCGCCGGCGACGCTCGAG
Organism: Acidimicrobiaceae bacterium; assembly: GCA_003157945.1. Next base: position 4,745 of record PMFY01000077.1, read on the forward strand.
GGGACCTCCACCCGGGACTGGCTCGCCGGCTTCGACCTGCGCCCGGACGCCGACGCCGTGGTGCAGGCCCTGCTACGGCTCGGGACCTACTGCGCCGACGTCGACGAGCTCGGTGCGGACGCGGCCCTCGCCCAGCTGCAGCTGGCCGCGTCCGGCGGCGTCCTCTACCTCGACGGCGGCTGGGCCCAGCTGACCGCCGCGCTGTCCGACGGCATCGAGGTCCGCGCCTCCGCCCCGGCGCGCACGCTCACCCCCGCCGCCGGCCGGCTGGAGATCGCGGTGGGCGACGACCGGGTCGTCGCCCGGCAGGTCGTCGTGGCCGTGGGCCTGCCCGCCGCGGCACGGGCCCTGCTGCCCGACCCACCGGACTGGGGCGACCTCGGCGCCCCCGTGACCGCAGCCTGCCTCGACCTGGGCGTCCGCCGTCCGCCGCGGCCCGGGTACGTCCTGGGGATCGACGAGCCCCTCTACGCCACCACCCAGGGCCCACCGGCCCGCCAGGCGCCCGCGGGCCGGGCCGTGGTGGCCGTCCTGCGCTACGGGGCACGGTCGGCCGCGGAGGACCGTCCGGCGCTCGACGCCCACCGCCGGCTCGCCGGGGTGACCGACGACGACGTCCTGGCCGAGCGGTTCCTGGCCTCGATGACCGTGGCCGGCGCGGTGCCGCGGGCCGTGCGCGGCGGCCTGCCCGGGCGGCCCGGCACCGGGGCGACGGGCACCCCGGGCGTCCACCTCGCCGGGGACTGGGTCGGGCCCGAAGGACTGCTGGCCGACGCCGCCCTGGCCAGCGGGGCGGCGGCCGGCCGGCGGGCCCTCGCCGGTCTGGCCTCGACGGTGCCCGCCCGGTGACCGGGCCCGGGCCGGACCCGACCGACCCCTTCACCGACGAGCGGCCCCGGCTCGTCGGAATCGCGTACCGCATCCTCGGCAGCCTGGCCGACGCCGAGGACGTCGTCTCCGAGGCCTGGTTCCGCTGGGAGCGCAGCGACCGCACGGCCATCGACCGGCCGGCGGCCTGGCTCACCACCGTCACCACCCGCGTCGCCCTCGACCACCTCCGGGCGCGTCGCCGGGCGCCCGGCTACCCGGGGCCGTGGCTGCCCGAGCCGCTCGTGGCCGCCCCGGGGCCCGAGGAGGCGGCCGAGCTCGCCGACTCGCTGACCCTCGGCTTCCTCATCCTGCTCGACGAGTTGACCCCGGTGGAGCGCGCCGTCTTCGTCCTGGCCGAGGTGTTCGCCGTCCCCTTCGACGAGATCGGCACCACCGTGGGCAAGTCGTCCGCCGCCTGCCGCCAGATCGCCAGCCGGGCCCGCCGGCGCGTCCGCGCCGCCGACCTGCCCCACGGATCGGCCGGGGACCGGCGGCTGGTCGACGAGCTGCTGGTGGCCGTGGCCGCCGGCGACGTGCAGGGGGTGCTGGACCGGATGGCGCCGGACGTGGTCTGCACGTCGGACGGGGGCCCGCACCGTCGGGCGGCCCGCCGACCGGTGGTGACCGCGCCCCGGGTCGCCCGACTCCTCGTCAACCTCGGGCGGCGCTACCGGGGACGGATGGAGGTCACTCCGGTCAGTGTCAACGGTGACGCCGGCTACGTCGTCGAGGTGGACGGGCTCGTCGACCAGGTCCTGTCGTGCTCGGTGGCCGACGGCAGGGTGGTGGCCGTCCGGATCATGCGCAATCCCGACAAGCTCCGGCGGGTCGGCGAGCCCCTCCACCTCCGCTGAGCCCCCGAGCACGGCGCGGCCATAGGATCGCCGCATCACACCAGCGAGCACACCAGGCGTCCTGCCCGACGCCGCACCCCTGACCGCCGAGCCCGCGGGACCGGAGCGCCACGACCTACGGTCCACCGTCGACGAACGGCGGGCGGCCGGGCGGGCGGCGCGTCGCCGTGCGCCGCGACGCGCCCAGGGTCCGTGGTCGCCCGAGCGACGGGGCCACGACGCCCTGGAGACGATCCTGGCCCAGAACCGGGGACGCGACCCCTATCTGCTGGCCCTCCGCCACGGCCGCATGGCCGTGTCCCCGTGGAACTACTACCGCGGGGCGGCCGCCGTCATGGCCGCGGACCTCGGCTCACGTCCCCACAGCGGTCTCGAAGTCCAGCTCTGCGGTGACGCCCACGTGCTCAACTTCGGGCTGTGGGCGACTCCCGAGCGGAACCTGGCCTTCGACCTGCGTGACTTCGACGAGACGCTGCCCGGCCCGTTCGAGTGGGACGTGCACCGGCTCGCCACCAGCCTGGTCGTGGCAGCCCGGGCCGGTGGCATCCGGCCGGGACGGGCCCGCCGGGCCGTCGAGGCGGCGGTGGGCGCCTACCGCGACCGGATGCGGCGCTACGCCACGATGCCGGAACTCGACACCTGGTACGACGGGATGCACGTGGACAGCCTGCTCGGCTACTTCGAGCCGGCCGACCGCGGGCTGGTGTCGGTGCACATCGACGGCAAGCGGAAGAAGCGCACCCACCGCGGGGCCTACGCCAAGCTCACCGAGGTGGCCCACGGTCGGCCGCGCATCACCGAGGACCCGCCGGTCCGGGTGACGATCGACGACGACGAGCAGGCCGACCTCGTCGACGAGCTGCTGGCCGGCTACCGGCGCACGCTGCAGGAGGACCGGCGCCACCTCTTCGACCGGTTCACCGAGGCGGACGTCGTCCGTCAGGTGGTCGGCGTCGGGAGCGTCGGCATGCGCGTCTACCTCGTGCTGCTGGAGGGCCGGAGCGGCGTCGACCCGCTCTTCCTGCAGTGCAAGCAGGCCGGGCCGTCCGTCTACGAGGCCCACCTCGGCCCGAGCCGGCACCGCAACCACGGCCAGCGCGTGGTCTCCGGCAAGCGCCTGGTCCAGACGGCCACCGACATCTTCGTGGGGTGGAGCTCGTTCCGGGGCCACGACTACTACGTCCGTCAGTTCCGGGACATGAAGATCATCCCGACGGTCGAGCTCATCGCCCCGCGCCTGGCCGAGTTCGCCACCGCCTGCGGCGAGACCCTGGCGCGGGCCCACGCCCGGTCGGGTGACCCGGTGGCCATCGCCGCCTACCTCGGCCAGGGGGACGGCTTCGTCGACGCCGCGGTGACCTTCGCCGGCCGGTACGCCGACCAGAACGACGCCGATCACACCCAGCTCGTCGAGGCCATCGCCTCGGGGGCGGTCGCCGCCCGGTCCGACTGAGCCGGCCGCCCCGGCGGGGCGCCCCCACCGGCATCCGGCCGTCCGGCCCTCCGTTGCTACGGTGGCCCGATGGCCCGACCCATCCTGCTGTGCACCGACGGCTCCGACCACTCGCTCGACGCGCTGGCCGCCGGGATCGACCTGCTCGGTGCCGGACACCACTACGTGCTGGTGACGGTGGCCGACGCCCCGGACCCGGACGTGCTGTCGGGCACCGGCCACGCCGGTGCGGAAATGACGGCCGAGGAGTTCGACCTGGCCGTAGGGGCGGCCCACGAGACGGCCCGACGGGTGCTGACCGAGGCGGAGGAGCGACTCGGTCTGGTGGACGTCGAGGTGCGGGTGGTCGGAGGCGAGCCGGGCGCCGCCATCTGCGAACTGGCCGACGAGGTGTCCGCCGGAGCCATCGTCCTGGGTACGCGCGGGCGCGGCGGCATCACCCGGGCCCTGCTCGGCTCGGTGTCGGACTACGTCACCCGCACCGCACCGTGCACGGTCGTCGTCGGGCGGGCCCCCGCCCCATGAGCCCGGGCGCGTCCACTCCGTCCCCCGACCACCTCTCGTGATGGCCCCGATCCACCGCCCGGCAGACAGGAGACACCCACCGTGCACGCACTGAGCGGCTACCTCGAGTTCCGCGAGGACCAGCGGGAGCTGACCCTCGACGCACTGCGCGAAGTGAGCACCCGCAGCCGCCGGGACCCGGGCTGTGTCGACTACTGGTGGGCCGAGGACGTGGAGGTCCCCAACCGGTTCCGCTTCTTCGAGTGCTGGGAGTCGGTCGAGGCATTCGAGGCCCACCAGGCCCAGCCCTACGAGACCGCCTTCATGGCCGAGCACGTCTCGCGCATCACCGGCTTCGACGCCCACGTCCTCGACATCCCCGAGCGGCGCCCGGTGCTCGGGGACTGACCGGTGGCCGACCCCGACGCACGACTCGTCCTCGACGACGCCCGGGTGGTCGTCGGCGACGGCACCCTGCTCGAGCGCGCCACGGTCGTGGTCGACGGCGACCGGATCGCCTCGGTGGGCGGCGGGGTGCCCGGCGGTCGTCGACCCGACGACCGCGTGGTGCCGCTCGACGGACGCACCGTCATGCCCGGGATGGTCAACTGCCACTTCCACGCCACCTACCACAACCTCGGTGCGTCACCGGCCCCGTTCGGCCTGGAGGAGCCCGCGGCCCTGCAGGCGGTGCGGGCCGTCGTCAACCTGGAGAAGCTCGTCCGGGCCGGCTTCACCGGCGCGGTCAGCGCCGGCGCGCCGTTCGCCATCGACGCGTCGATGAAGACGGCGATCGAGCGACGCCTCATCGTCGGCCCCCGGCTCGTGCCGTGCAGCCGCGACATCAGTTCCACCGGCCACGCCGGCGACCGGAGCTTCCCCAACCACTGGGACGTGGGGGCGCTCGGCGCCATCCGTCGCAGCGACGGCGCCGACGAGTTCCGTCGCTCGGTCCGGCTCGAGATCAAGGAGGGCGCGGAGATGATCAAGGTCTTCGTCACCGGCGGGCACGGCACCGTCGGCCCGCGCGAGCAGACCGAGGTCACCCGGGACGAGTTGGGGGCGGCCATCGAGGCGGCCCACCAGCGGGGCGCCCGGGTCCGGGGCCACATCGCCAACAAGGAGGCGCTGCTCATGGCCCTCGACCTCGGCATCGACATCGTCGACCACGGCGACAGCCTGGACGCCGAGGGCATCGACCGCCTCCTCGCCACGGACACCCCGCTCGTGCCGTCGATGCTGTTCCCGGCCCGGTTCCTCGACTCGATGGGCGGGGTCGCGCTCGGGTTCACCGACGGACTGCGCCACGACCTCGAGGCCATGGCCGCCATCCTGCCGGCGGCCAACCGGGCCGGGGTGCGCCTGGTGCTGGGCGACGACTTCGGCGCCGTCAACTTCCCCCACGGTCCGTACGCGGACGAGCTGGCCTACTACGTCGACGACGTGGGCATCCCGGCGCTCGACGTGCTGACCTGGGCCACCCGCAACGGTGCGGAAGTCCTCGGCCGGGGGGACGAGCTGGGCACGGTGACGGCCGGCAAGCTGGCCGACCTGCTGGTGGTCGACGGCGACCCGGTGGCCGACATCGGCGTGCTGCGCGACGCCGACGCGCTCGTCGCCGTGCTGCTCGGCGGACGGCCGGTCACCGACCGGCTCGACCGGCTGGACGCGCCGACGGGTACGGCCCGCCCACCAGCGGGCTAGAACGTCCCGATGGACCTCTTCCCACTGATCGCGGCCGAGCGGGTGCGGCTCGCCGCCGGCCTCGACGACCTGGACGATGCCGAGTGGGAGGCCCCGTCGCTGTGCGCCGGCTGGAGCGTCCACGTCGTGGCCGCCCACCTCAACGTCCCCTGGGAGGTGTCGGTCCCGGCGATGCTGTTCGAGGTGGCCCGCGCCCGGGGCCTCGACCGCGGCTTCGACCGGGTGGCCCGTCGGGTGGCCGACCGCCTCGACCCGGCGGCCTGCGTGGCCGGCCTCCGCGACCACGCCGACTCCCGTTTCACCCCGCCGGGGTCCGGCCCCGAGGCGCCGCTCACCGACGTCATCGTGCACGGCACCGACATGCTCGTCCCCACGGGACGCTCCGTGGACGTCGACCCCGTGGCGCTGGCCACCTCCCTCGAGTTCCTGGCCGGCGGCCGGGCCAAGGGCTTCGTCCCCCGGGGACTCACCGACGGTCTGGCCTTCGAGGCCTCCGACCTCGACGTCCGGGTGGGGCGCGGTCGGACCGTCGTCCGGGGTCCGGCGCTGGCCCTGTGCTCGGCCGTCTGCGGTCGGGCCGCGCTGCTCGACCGGCTGAGCGGTGACGGGGTGCCCGTGCTGGCCGGCCGACTCTGACCCGCGCCGCTCAGCAGGTGGACGACGGTGCCGACGAACCCGCACCCGGCTCGGGGTCGAGCACCTCGCCCCCGCTACCCGATCGGACCACGGCGCCGAGGTGGACGACGTACCACTCGCCCCGCCACGAGATCAGCGAGGCGATGCCGAACGACCGGGTGACGCCGGCCTCGGTGTACACCATCCGCGAGTTGGCCACCTCGTAGTACCCGATGCCGTTGGAGCAGGTGCCCGGCGGCACCCAGTGGGCGTACTGCATCGGCACGTCCACGCCGACGAGGGTGGCCGTGGCGGCACCCGGGCCGAGCGCCGCGTGGGCGGCCAGGATGTCGAGGTCGTACTCGCCGACGAGGCGGGCCTGGTAGTCCCCCGCGGCATCCTCGATGTCCTTGACCTGGAGATAGGCGCTCTGCGGGAAGAACGCCACCTGGGCCGCGGCCGGGGTGCCGGCGGCGACCGCGCCGAACAGGGCCTGCATGGCCACCAGGAACTGGGGCGACGTGGCCGACGGCAGAGCGTCCGTCTGCGGCAGCGCGCCGGGGTCGTTCGTGGTGGTGGTCGGCGGCAGCGTGGTGGTGGTGGTGGCCAGGGTCGTCGGTGGCGGGGCGGAGGAGGTGGTGGTGGCCGGGCCCGACCGGGCGCTGCCGGGCAGTACCGCCCAGACCACCAGGCCACCCGTCACCACCAGCGCGGCCACGAGGGGGACGAGGCGCCGGACCACGCGGTCGCGCCGGGTCGGTGCCGAGTGGATTCCTGCCATGCCGGGGCCAGGCTAGAGGAGGCCGGACCCGGCGGCGGGTTGCCCCCGGGCGGGGCCGGTGGGGTAGACAGGGGCGTCTGACGCACCGTCAGCCGTCCGCGCACCACCTTCGACCACTCAAGGAGCACCGCAATGCCTGAAGCATGGATCATCGACGCCGTCCGCACGCCGCGGGGCCTCGGCAAGGTCGGCAAGGGGGCGCTGGCCGACCAGCACCCCCAGATCATCGGCGCCGCCGTGCTCCGGGCCCTGGCCGAGCGGAACGGCCTCGACACGTCCGACGTGGACGACATCATCTGGGGGACGAGCCGCCAGGTCGGCACCCAGGGNNAACCTGGCCGCCGCGTCGGTCATGGCCGGCTTCGAGGACTGCATGATCGCCGGCGGCACCGAGCTCATGTCCTCCTACGGCACCAACAAGGTGGAGGGCGGCGGCTTCTTCATCGACTCGGGCAACGAGCACCTCCGGGCCCTGTGGCCCCAGCCCAACCAGGGCGTGGCCGCGGACGCCATCGCCACGCTGGAAGGCATCCCCCGCCGGGCCCTCGACGAGTTGGCCGAGTCGTCGCAGGCGCGGGCGGCCACCGCCATCGCCGAAGGACGGTTCGACAAGAGCCTCATCGCCGTCCACGACACCGAGGGCAACCTCCTGCTCGACCGCGAGGAGTACCCCCGGCCCGGCACGACCGCCGACAAGCTGGCCGAGCTGCAGCCGAGCTTCGGGGGGATCGCCGACATCGAGCTGAACGCCGACGGGCTCACCTTCCGCAAGATGATCGCCCAGAAGTACCCGGATCTCGAGATCGAGCACGTCCACCACGCCGGCAACTCGTCGGGCGTGGTCGACGGGGCCGCCGCCCTGCTCATCACCAGTCCCGAGTACGCGCGGGCCCACGGCCTGACGCCGCGGGCCCGGATCGTGGCCGCCGCCAACATGGGCGACGACCCGACCCTGATGCTCAACGCCCCGGTGCCGGCGGCCCGCAAGGTGCTGGCCCAGGCGGGCATGACGCTCGACCAGATCGACCTGTTCGAGGTCAACGAGGCCTTCGCCGTGGTGCCCGAGAAGTTCATCCGGGACCTCGACCTCGACCGCGACAAGGTCAACGTGAACGGTGGGGCCATGGCGCTCGGCCACCCGATCGGCGCCACCGGTTCCATGCTGATCGGCACCGTCCTCGACGAGCTCGAGCGCCAGGACAAGCAGTTCGGCCTGGTCACGATGTGCGCGGCGGGCGGCATGGCCCCGGCCGTCATCATCGAGCGCATCTGACCGGACCCGGTCCACGGTGCCGGTCGGCACCCGGTGCGGAGCCACGGCCCGGGCCGTGGCGCGCCCGGTCAGGGGTGCGCGTCCACGAAGTCCCTGACGGCGGCGGCCAGAAGCACCGGCTCCTGGGCCATCACGGCGTGACCCGATCCCTCGACGGCCTCGACCCGGTCGGTCCCCCACCGGTCGGCGACCAGCCGGGCGTTGGCCGGCGGGACGACCTGGTCCTCGGTGCCCGTCGCCACCAGCACCGGGGGTCGCACCGCCGGCACGGGTGACGGTCCACCCGGTCCGTCGGCGTGCCAGGCGTCGAGGGCCCGCTCCTGGGCGTCGAGGACCTCGGTGGACAGTCCGGCGCGCGCCTCCGCCACCACCTCGCCGAACAGGCGGTCGATGTGGGGCGCCACGTCGGGCGGGAACAGCAGGGACAGCAGGCGCGTGGCCTGGTCGCGCGGGCTCCCCGAGTGGTCGACGAGTCGGGCCCAGGTCGACGCCGGAGCCCGGACGGCGGACGATCCGCCGGCATCGGTCGAGAGCAGCACNNGAGGTCACCCGGGTCCGACGCACCCATCCCCCGGTTGTCCGGCAGCAGCACCGTGCGGGTGCCGGACAGTCCGGCCAGGAAGGCCGGGTCCCAGTCGGCGGCGGTGGCCGCGTACCCGTTCACCAGCAGCAGCGGTGGCCCGTCCCCCACGGTCCGCCAGCCGAGCCGGCGACCGGACCCGTCGGGCACGGTCAGCGACGAGGTCCCCTCCATGGCGGCACGCTACCGACGCGGCCGTCCGGCGGGTGGGACGGTCGTCAGCTCCAGCGGCCGGAGCTGCCCGCGCCGTGCTGGCCGGAGCTGCCCGGGTCCTGTCCGCCCCCCGTGCCGGGCCCGCCACCGCTCCCCGGATGGGGCCAGCCCGTGCCCCCGGAACCGGTGGACGGATTCGACGACCCGGTGGACGGCGTGGAGGTGGAGGTCGCCGGGGCCGTCGTCGGGGTCGGCCCGGACCCCGGGTCCGACGCACCGTGACCGGCACCCCAGGATCCTCCCGCCGCCCCACCGTGGCCGGTGCCGGACGGCACCGTCGTGGCGGTCGTCGGGGTGGAGGCGCCGGCACCGGGTGCCCCGACTCCCGACCGGTCACCCGGGGCATCGGTGGCGGGGGTGCCGCCGATCAGCACCACGAGGGCGTCGACCTGCGCGACTCCGGCCGACGTGCCGGCCACACCGACCACGGTCCCCGCGGTGACGGCGGCGAGGTCGGCCGCCCCCGACCGTCCGTCGTAGCGGGTGGTCGACGACACGACCACCATCACCGTCGCACCCCCGGGCTCGACCACGACGATGTCATCACCGGTCATGGACCGGACGGTCCCCCAGAGGAACGTGTGCGCCGGGGCGGTGCCGGACGACCCCGGGGACGGGTGGTGCCCGTCGCCGCCGGAACCGCCGTCGGATCCGCTACCGGGCCATCCCGAGGATCCCCTGCCGCCCGGCCAGCCGGGCCGGCCGCCCGGGGCGGGCTGCGGGTGCAGGTCGACGAACTGGGCGATCAATTGGGACGGGGCGGACGGGTCGGGCGCGCCGTAGGCGGTCACCTTCTCCCCGACGGTGACGCCGGAGGCGGACGCGCCGTCCACCGCGTAGACGGTCGCGCCGGTGGTCTCCACGGTGAGCACCAGGCCGCCGAACAGCTGGACGGCGAACGTGCCCGTCCCGATGGACTGGACGACGCCCGTCACCTGGGTCAGTACCACGACGACCCGCACGGCGGTCACCGAGGTGGCCGAGGGCGACGTACCGTCCACCGGACGGACCCGGACCTGGTCACCGTCGGCGACGCCGGACGGTGCCGTCTGCGACCCCGTCTCGCCGTACGTGGTCGACGCCGTCGTCGTCACCGCGACCGCCGTGCCGTCGGCCTCGGTCAGGGTGAATCCCCCGGCGGACGCCCCGGACACGGCCCCGGCCAGCAGCGGCCCGTCGCCGGGATGTCCCGCCGGTGTGGGCGTCGGGTGGGCGGCGGGCGGGGTCGAGATGACGACGAACTGCGCGTCGAGCCGGGACGGGTCCGACGGATCGGCGGCGCCGTAGGCGGTCACGTACTCGCCGGCCGTCACCCCGGGCTGCACCACGCCGGCCTTGCGGACCACGGTGGACGGACCGGTGGTCACCGTCACGGCCAGTCCGCCCACGAGCTGCACCGAAAACGACCCGGTGCCGACGGACACGACCGTGCCGAGCACATGGGTGAGCACCACCAGGACCCGGGTGGCGGTCACCGAGGTCGCGTCGTGCGACGTGCCCGGCACCGTGGTCACGGTCACCTGCTCCCCGGTCGTGACCCCGGTCGGCGGGACCGCGGCACCCGTCTCCCCGTACGTGGTCGACGGGGTCGTGGTGACGGCCACCACGGTCCCGTCGGTCTGGGTCAGCGTGAACGACCCGGTGCCCACCGTGGTCACGGTGCCCGACACCGTGGGGGTGCACCACGAGGGTGCCGCCCACGCCGGCGACGCGGCGGACCCCGAACCGGCCGCCCAGGCACCACCCGAGCCACCCAGTGTCAGCACCGCCACCGCCACGGCCGCTGCCGCACCCCTCGTCCTGCTGCTGCCCATCGTCCACTCCCCTTCGCCCGCCCGGACCGTCCGGGATCGCGCCCTCGCTCCACCACCGGCAGCCTGGCCGCGTGCCGGTACCGACCTCCTTCGTCACGACGGGGGCGCGACCACAGCGGAGGGCGCGAAATCTTCCTGAGCTGCAACCTGACGGTCACGGAGCGCGGTCGGCGCCGGACACATCGTGCGGTCTCATGTCCTCCGGTGCCGGCCGGCCTCCGGACCGGGACGGTCCGGGGCGGTGTCAGTCGGCCGACAGGCTGAACCGCGCGGCGTCGACCGTGATGTAGAGGACCTCGGCGGTGGCCACCACTACCCCGTCGGCGATGCAGTCGGCGCTGGCCCGGAGCTTGCGCCCCTCGTGGGCGTCGATCCGGGCCCGGAACTCGAGCGGCTCCTCGATCGGGACGGGTCCGAGATAGCGCACGGTGAGCTCACCCGTGTAGGCGGCGACACCGGCGAGCGGCAGGACCCCGGCGGCGATGTCGTCGAACAGGGCGGCCACCATGCCCCCGTGGGACCGGCGGGGCGCCCCCTCGAAGGCCGCGCCCAGCACGGTGTGGACGACGACCTCGTCGCCCTCGTAGCCGAAGACGCACTCCGCCGAGAGCGGATTGGTGGTACCGCAGACGGCCCGGTCGGTCATCGGGTTCTCGGTGCTGCGCAGGGCCTCGTCGATCGGGCCCTCGGCGGCCACGCGGCCGAAGTGGGCGGCGAGGAGTGCGGCACGGTCGCGACGCTCACCGGCCTGCAGCGCGGTCGTGTCGGCCGTCGCCTGGGTGGCGAGTCGGTCCAGCAGGTCGTCGGTGGCGTCGTGGGCCACGAATGCGTCGTTGAGCCGGCGCAGTGCGGCGGCGGCGGCGAGTCGGGGATCATCGGTCACGCAGGCAACGTACCGGACGCTTCGCGGGGCGCCGGCCGCGGTCGCCGGTGGCGGGGCGCCGGCCGCGGTCGCCGGTGGCGGGGCGCCGGGGCCGTCACGGGCATCACTCCCCCGTGCGGGCCCCGTGGGCGGCCAGGAGCGCGGCCACTCCTCCGGTCACCCGTTCGGCCGTCGGCAGGTGCAGCGACTCGTCGGGTCCGTGGTGGTTGCTCCCCGGCACCAGCACCCCGAGGGCCAGGAGCTGGGCTCCGGGGAACCGCTCGGCCAGCCAGCCGAGGAACGGGATCGTGCCACCCTCGCCCACGAGCGCCGCCGGATGGCCGAAGGCGGCCACGGACGCCCGGTCGAGGGCCTCGGACAGCCACGGGGCGAACGGCCGGGCGGCCCATCCACCGGCCCCCAGTTCGGCCTCCCACGTCACCTCGGCGCCGTACGGGGTGTCCGTGGTGAACGCCCGGGCGACGGCCGCGCCGGCGGCCCCGGCGTCGCACGTCGGCGGCAGCCGGATGGCCAGCTTCAGCGTGGTGGAGGGACGCAGGACGGCACCGGCGTCGATCGACGGGGGCAGGCCGTCGGCACCGACCACGGCCACCGAGCCGAGCCAGGACCGCCGCATGGCCTGTTCCACGCGGTCGGCACCCTGCAGCGTCAGCCCGCCGACCGTCGGGAAGGGCGGTCCGTCGTCGCCCGCCTCGGTCAGGGCCTGGTCCATCCTTCGGGCCGCGGCCTCGGCCCACGCCGGCGGCGGGGTCACCAGTTCGGGCAGCAGCAGGTCCCCCGTGGCCGCGTCCTCGATGCGGTCCAACAGGAGCCGGGCGATGCGGAACGACGACGGGACGACCGCACCGGCCGTTCCACTGTGGATGCCGTGGTCGAGGACGCGCACGGTCAGCGTGCCCACCAGTGCACCCCGCAGCGACGTCGTGACCCACAGCCGCTCACCGGTCGGCGCGCTCGAGTCGAGGGCGAGCACCAGGTCCGGCGTACCGATGCGGTCGTCCAGGGCGGCCAGCACCTGGCGGAGGTGCGGGCTCCCGCTCTCCTCGGAACCCTCGGCCAGGACCACGCAGCGGGCGTGCCGGCCCCCCGCCGCCCGGACCGCCTCCAGGGCCACCAGGGCCGACGGCAGTGCGTACCCGTCGTCGGCCACGCCGCGCCCGTAGAGGCGGTCACCCTCCAGGGTGGGGGTCCACGGACCGCGCCCCTCGCTCCACCCGGTGAAGGGTGGCTGCTTGTCGTAGTGGCCGTAGATCACCACGGTGCCGGAGGCCCGGGGATCGGTGGCGGGCACGTCGACCAGGACGGTCGGGGTGAGGCCGGGCACGTCGACCACCTCGATCGTCGCCCCGGGCAGGTCACGGGTCCTGGCCCAGTCGGCCAGCAGCCCGGCGGCCCGGGCCAGTTCACCGCTGGCCTCCCACCCGGGGTCGTAGGCGGGGGACAGGTCGGGGATCGCACCGAACTCGAGCAGGAAGGGCACGACGGCGTCCCTCCAGGCGGAGGTCGCCCGCTGGGCGACGGCGGACTCGACGGTGCTCATCGGCCCACGGTAGCGAGCCGCGGGTACCGCACCGTCGGACCCCCCGTTGCCCGTCCGACCCGCGGCCCCCGTGCCGCGGGCGGGCCCGTAGTGCTCCCGGTCGGCACGTCCGGGATACCCTTCGTCGTGCCGGTCGCCCGGAACCGGCCATCGACCGGCACCCGGTGCGCCCGATCCGACGGAGGGGTGACCGCCCGACCCGGCCGGCGGAGCGAGGACGCCGGGGCCGGACAAGGGAGACGTGCGCGATGTCCATGCGGGCTCTGGGGACCGACCGGTGCGGGTTCTAGCCGTCACCCACGAGGCCTCGCGCACGGGCGCGGTCCTCGCCTTCCTGGAGGCGCTACCGGTGCTCCGCGACCTCGCGACGGAACTGGTCGTCGTCAACAAGACCCCCGGCCCGTTGAGTCCCCGTCTGCAGGCGGCCGCGGACGAGCTGCTCGAGGTCCCGAGGCCACTCCTGTCCCAGGGCCGGCGGATCGCCCGGGTGCGGGGTCTGGACCGGTTCGTCCCCCGCATCGAGCGCACCATCGCCCACTCCGTCGTCCGCGCGGTCCGTCCGGACTTCGTCTACGCCAGCACGGTCCTGAGCAGCGAGTACGCGACCGCCGCCCAGCAGTTCGGCATCCCCGTCTGCCTGCACGTCCACGAGGCCCAGCCGCTGTCCGGCTGGGCGCTCGGTCGCTCGCGTGTGGACGTCACCAGACTCCCGATGGTGGCCCCCTCCGAATTCATCGCCCGGGAGTTGCACGAGCTGTCCGGCATGCCGGTACCGGTGCTCCTCGGTCCCCTCCGTCCCCTGGGCGCCGGCGACGGAGGTCCGACGGTCGACCTGCCCTGGACCGGTGACCGCCTGCGCGTCGTCGGGTGCGGAAGCGTCGCACCATGGAAGGGTCCGGCGCAGTGGTTGGCGGCGGCGGCGGAGCTGGCCGACGTCGACGGACGGACGGTCGAATGGGCGTGGGTCGGGTCGGGGGACCAGCTGGCGGCCCTCCGTGCGGAGACGCAGCGTCGCGGTCTCGGCGACCGGGTGCACTGGCTGGGTGAGCAGACGGAGGTCGCGCCGTTCCTGGCCTCGGCGGACCTCTTCGCCCTGACGAGTGCCAACGAGCCGCTCGGCCTCGTCCTGCTCGAAGCGGCTGCGGTCGGCGTGGCGAGCGTGGCCTTCGAGAGCGGCGGCGTCCGCGAGATCCTCGTCGACGACCGGGCCCTGGTCCCGGTGGGTGACGTCGGTCAACTCGTCGCCCGGATCGGGTCGGCGCTGCGGGACACGGCGCTGCGGGCCGAGCTGCTGGCCGCGAGCCGACCGGCGCTCGTGGCGAGTGAGCCCGCCCACTGGCGGGGCCGCCTGGCCCGGGTGCTCGACGGCGTCGCCCACGTCCGGCCGCCCGCCGGTGGCGGAGCCTGAAGGAGCCGACCGGACGGCCCGGGGCACCGGCCGTCGGCCACCCGCAGTTGCGACAGGACGGCGATCCGGGTGGGCGGGCCCGGGCGCGGCACGATCCGGTTCGATCTGTTGACTTCGGTCCCCCGCCGGGTAGGGTGGCCCAGGACTTCTGAGCAGTGATCCCCGGGGGGTTTCGGGGTTGGAGGTAGTGATGGCCGGGGGGCAACACGGGAATCGTCTGGTTCGTGCCGTCGCGGCTGTCCTGGTCATCGGTGCGCTCGCCGTGGTCGCGCTGCCCGGCCAGGTTGCCGGGGCGGCGGGAACACCCCTGTCGATCGCGACGGGCCCGCTCGCCGTGGCGACCGTCGGCCAGGCGTATTCGGCGCCGCTGACGGCGACCGGAGGGAACCCCCCCTACCGGTGGAAGCTGATGGCCCATTCCGGCAACCTCCCCGACGGCCTCGCACTGGGCAAGACCACCGGCGTCATCTCGGGGACGCCGACCACCCTCGCCACCACCTCGACCTTCGTCGTCAAGGTGTCGGACAAGCGACTGCACGGGACGCAACATTCGGCGAAGGCCACCCTCACGGTCACCGTCGTCAGCGTCCCACCGGGGCCGCTCCTCGGGGCGACAGGCATCGCCGCGGGCGGTGACCACTCCTGCGCCCTCGTCACCCTGGGGACCGTCGACTGCTGGGGCGACGACAGCCACGGCCAGCTCGGCGACGGCCAGCTGGCGGATTCGGTGACCTCCGCCGTGGGGGTGACCGGGCTGACCGGGGCGACAGCGGTCGTCAGCGGTTGGGGCCACAGCTGTGCACTCCTCCCGGGCGGCACCGTCAGCTGCTGGGGCGCGAACGGCAACGGCCAGCTCGGCGACGGCACGACCACCGATGCGTCGACTCCGGTCACGGTCGACGGACTCACCGGGGCGAAATCCCTGGCCGCCGGGTGGGGCCACACCTGCGCCCTGCTCACCGGCGGGACCGTCGACTGCTGGGGCTACGACCTCGACGGGGCGCTCGGCAACGGCGGCACGACCAACACGACGGCCCCCGTGCCGGTGACCGGGCTCACCGGCGCGACCGCCCTGGCGGCCGGCGCCGACCACACGTGCGCGGTCCTCGCCGGTGGGGCGGTGGACTGCTGGGGCTCGAACTTCTCCGGTGAGCTCGGCGACGGAACCACGACCGACTCGTCGACGCCGGTCCCGGTCAAGGGGCTCACCGGGGTGAAGGCCCTGGTGGCCGGCGACTACCACACGTGCGCCCTCTTGGCCGGAGGGACGGTGGACTGCTGGGGCTACAACATGTTCGGCCAGCTCGGCGACGGAACCACGACCGACTCGTCGACCCCCGTGGCCGTCGGCCGGATCACCGGCGCCACCGCCGTGTCCGCCGGCACCAGCCACACCTGTGTCGTCACCGGGGCGGGCTCGGTCGACTGCTGGGGCGCCAACGCGGCCGGCCAGCTCGGCGACACGACCACCGACAACTCGTCGACCCCGGTGGTGGTGACCGGGCCGGCGTAGCCGACCTCGTCGCGCCGTGGTGGTCCCGGTCGCTCTATCATGCGCGGACCGCCGACTGGAAGGACGTGACGATGGGGATGCCGCACGACGTGGGGATCGTCGACACCATGATCGGGTTCCCGCACGCGGACATGGCGGGGGTCTACGACTTCATCACCCGCCAGACCAAGGACCGGGAGTCCAAGGAGGACTTCAAGTTCCCGGCGGAGTACATGTTCAAGGACGTGCCCGAGAAGGTGCTCACCGAGGCCCAGGACCCGGTGGCCGTCACGCTCGGCGAGATGGACCGCTGGGGTGTCGAGCGCGGGCTGATCGGGATCGACGAGGCCGAAGGGGCCGGAGCCGACGCCCTGAAGCGGTACCCCGACCGCTTCATCCCCTCGATGTCGGTGGACCCCAACCACGGCATGGACGGCATCCGGGCCATGGTGCGGGCCTACGAGACGTGGGGCATCCGGGCCGTCGGGGTCTTCCCCTCGGGCACCTTTCCCCAGGTGGCCATCAACGACAAGCTGATGTACCCGATCTACGCCAAGTGCGTCGAGCTGGGCATCCCCGTGTTCTGCTGCGCCGGCGTGCCGGGGCCCCGGCTCAGGTACGCCCCGCAGGCCGTCGAGCTCATCGACGAGGTGATGTTCGACTTCCCGGAGCTCGTGTTCGTGACCCGGCACGGCTGCGAGCCGTGGACGGAGCTCGCCGTGAAGCTGATGCTCAAGTGGCCGGGGCTCCACTACTCCACGAGTGCCTTCGCGCCGAAGTACTACCCCAAGGACGTCATCGACTTCGCCAACAAGCGCGGCAGCGACAAGATCATCTACGCCGGGTACTACCCCATGGGGCTCTCGCTCGAGCGGATCATGACCGAGATGCGCGACGTCGGACTGAAGGACGAGGTGTGGCCGAAGTTCCTGCGCACCAACGCCCTGCGCGTCCTCGGCCTCGACGCCTGAGCCGGACACCGACCAGCACCCACCGACACCCATCGACCGGGGGATCCCGATGACCATCGACTACACCACCTTCGACGCCGACAACCACTACTACGAGGCCACCGACGCCTTCACCCGCTACCTCGACAAGGGCATGGCCCGGCGCACGATGCAGTGGGCCGAGATCGACGGGCGCCGACGTCTGCTGGTGGCCGGGGCGATCAACCGCTTCATCCCCAATCCGACGTTCGACCCGGTGGCCAAGCCGGGCAGCCTCGACGAGTACTTCCGCGGCCGCAACCCGCGCGGCCAGGACATCGCCGCGCTGTTCGGCGACCTCGAGCCGATCCGCCCCGAGTACCGTGACCGGGACGCCCGCCTGGCCGTCATGGACGACCAGGGGATCGACGGCTGCTTCATGTTCCCGACGCTGGGCGTGGGCATGGAGGAGGCGCTCGGCGACGACCCCGAGGCCGCCGTGGCCGCATTCCACGCCTTCAACCGGTGGCTCGAGGACGACTGGGGCTACGCCTACCGTGACCGGATCTTCGGCGCGCCGATGATCCCCCTGGTCGACGTCGACGCCGCTGTGGCCGAGCTCGAACTGGTGCTGGACCGGGGCGCCAGGATCGTCTGCATCAAGAGTGGGCCGGCCATCACCCGGGACGGGCGGGTCTCCCCCGGCGACGCCCGCTTCGATCCCTTCTGGGCCCGGGTGGACGAGGCGGGTGTGACGGTCGGGATCCACTCGGGGGACGCCGGGTACAACCGCTACATCGACGACTGGGAACAGGTGGGGACGTTCCGCGCCTTCGCCTACTCGCCGCTGCGCATCGTGCTGAGCGCCAGCCGCCCCCCCTACGACACCATGGCCGCACTGGTCTGCCAGGGTGTCTTCGACCGCTTCCCGAACGTCCGGGTGGCCAGCATCGAGGCGGGTGCGGACTGGGTGCCCGACCTCCTGAAGAAGCTCGCCAAGGTCTACGGGCAGAGCCCGACGGGCTTCGCCTCCGATCCGGTGGCCACATTCCGGCGGCACGTCTGGATCGCCCCCTTCTACGAGGACGACATGGCCCAGCTGAAGGACCTCATCGGTCTCGACCACATCCTGTTCGGCTCGGACTGGCCGCACGCCGAAGGTCTCGCCGACCCGACCGCGTTCGCCGACGACCTCCGACGGTGCGGCTTCGACGAGGACGAGATCCGGACCGTCATGCGCGACAACGGCCGGCGCCTGACCGGGTCGGCCCGGGTGCCCGCATGAGGGTCGGCGAAGGGCGGGACCTCGGCGCCGAGGACCGGGCCACGCTCGCCGTCCTGGTGCGCGAGTACCTGCTCGACGGCCATCTGATCGACCGGGCCGGCATGCCCCACCTCATCGGGGCCTTCGGCCGCGACGTCATGCGGGACATCGCCATCGACGAGTGGATGGGCGCNNCGCCACCCCAGTTCATGGACTTCCGGTTCGAGCTCAGCGACCGGGACCACGGCCGGTTCTGGCTGGACCACTGCGGGGCACTGATGGACGTCGAGCCCATGGGCCCCGACTACGTCCGGGCCATGTGCCACGACATCGAGGACCCCACGTTCGACGCCACGGCCACCGCCTCCAACCCACGTGCCCAGATGCGTCCCGTCCACCGCCCGCCTCGCATGCCGGCCGATCGCACGCCGCACTGCGAGTGGACGGTGATCATCGACCCGTCCCATCCCGCCCTCCCGGTACCGCGCCAGGCGGTGGCCATCGGGGCGACACGGGCGGCCACCTTCGAGCTCGACCCCATCGACCCCGACGACCCCGGGACCCACGACTACCCCGGGCCGCTCCTGGCGGACCTGAGGCTCGAGGACTGGTCGGCCTCGGCGCTCCGTCGGATCGCCGGGGAAGTGTGCCTGCAGGGCCACCTCCTGGCGCTGTCCTTCCTCGCCGCCACCCGGGAGCGTGTCGACACCGACGACGAGGCCCGGGAGCTCCTCCGCCACCAGTTCACCGGCGTGGCCGGGGTGGCCGCCACCCGCCTGCGGGACGCCCTCGCACTGGGATCGGAACTCCACGATGCCGCGGTGGTGCTGACCCGCAGCCCCGGACTCCTGCCCGCCGCCTACACGGGGGTCCGGGTCGAGTCGGGGGACCGCCTGGTCGTGCGGGTCGACCGGACCGCACCGGCGGCGGCCGACGGAGCGTGGCCGTCGCTGCTGGACGCCGGCCACCTCGAGCCCCTGGATGCCATCGTCGGGGCCGTCGACCGCCGGTTCCGCTGCACGGTCATGGCCGAGGACGACGCCGAACTCGTCGTCGAGGTCGTCCGGGGCGAGGTGGAACACCCGGTACCCGACGACGTCCGCCTGACCGAGTTCAGCACCGGCGCGGACTTCGCCTTCGTCGACCGAGGCACGCCGGTGGTGCTGGGCCGCAAGGGCGGGGCGTAGGAGCGTTCGCCCGGAGATCGGTCCGGGCCGACGCGCCCCTCACAGGGCCCGGCAGGCCGGCGTCCCGCCGGGGAGCCGGTGGCGGTAGCGGGCCACCAGGCGGTACCCGGGCGCTGCCGCCCAGGACACCGGGGGGACGAGGAGCACCCGACCGGCGAGGGCCCACGGGCCGTGCGTCGCCCTCAGTGCATAGGCCACGGCGCGGTAACCCCCTTCGACGCGGGCACCATCGGCCCACCATGCCGACCGGGCGAAGTCGTCGCCGGACAACTCCAGGTCCGCTCCCCTGTCCTCGGGAAGCCGCTGCCAGGGGATCGCCTCCGGCACATCCGGGCCCGTCCAGTGTCGGGCCACCCAGTGCGCGGCTGTCGTGCAGAACCCGCACTCCCCGTCGTAGATCAACGTCGGTCGGGCGCCATCCACGTCCCGATGCTACCGGTGGCCCGGGACGGTCCCACCTGCCGGCCTCCGGCATGCACCGGAAGTCCACCCGTTCTGCCGCGCCGTCCGGACGTCCCTCGGGCGGAACGCCACAGCCGCGCTCCGCTCGAATAGCCTGAAGTCGTGCCGATGCCCAAACGCGCAAGCGTCGATGACTACTTCGCCCAGCTGAGCGACGTCCAACGCCCACATCTCGAAGCGCTCCGGAAATTGAGTTCCGACGTCGACCCGGAGGCGCGGGAGGTCCTGAAGTGGAACCTGCCGACCTACGTGCGCGGGGAGAACACGAACATGTGGATGCTCCAGAACTTCAAGAACCACTGCTCGCTCCGATTCAACCCGCCGTTCTTCGGCGCCCACAAGGCCACTGTCGAGGCGGCCGGCTACGAAGCGGGTGAAGGATTCATCAAACTCCCGTACCAACGCGAGCTGCCCATCGACCTGCTCGAGTCGCTGATGCGGGCACGCATCCGGGACTTCGAGGCATCCGGCGAGTAGTCCGCTCACCGGTCGACGGGTGCCCACGGCCGACGCCGGCGCGGCACGTCGTCGTCACGTGAGCGGGACCGGACCGAAGAATCCCGCGTCGCCGTAGGCGAACACCCCGCCGTCCCCGCCGAGCAGCCGGTACCCGGCACCCGTCGGGGACGGCGTGATGGAAAAGACCGGCGCCACGAGGTCCAGTGCTCCCGCCGAACCCTCGAAGGGTGCGTCACCCAGGGCGAACACCCCTCCGTCGTAGGCGGCCAGCCAGTAGCCGCCGGCCCCGGCGGATGCGATGCCGACCACCGGTGCGTTCAGCGGCGTGCCGGCCATGGAACCGTGGAAGACGGCATCGCCGAAGGTGAACACCCCTCCGTCCGCCGCGACCAGCCAGTAGCCGCCGACGTCCGGTGCCGCGATCCCGACCACCGGTGCGTTCAGGGGCTGGCCACCCATCGAACCCTGGAACGCGGCGTCACCGAAGGCGAACACTCCTCCGTCCGCCGCGACGAGCCAGTAGCCACCGCCGTCCGGGGTGGCGGCGATCCCGACGACCGGGGCGTTCAGGGGGACGCCGCCCATAGATCCGAAGAACGGTGCCCCGTCCAGGGCGAACACCCCGCCGTCCGCGGCCACGACCCACACGCCCCCGGTGGGATCGGCCACGGTGCCCACGACGGGAGCGTTCGAGGTGAGGAAGTTGGACGGCGTGGCGGCGGTGCCCAGGCCCTTCACCTCCGCAGCGGCCGTCACGCCCCAGTAGCCGAGGTTGTCGGTCGTGGACGTCAGTCCGACGGCGTACCAGAGGAACGAAGGGTCCACGGTGGCGAAAGCCAGGGACGAATGACCGCCGAAGTCCGGTTGACACGACTGGGCCGGTTGCGCGGCACTGGTTGCCGACTGGCCGTCGATGGTCAGGGTCACGACTCCGGTGGAGGCCGGATCGGCGCAGTGGGGGGTCCACGTCCAGACCACGGCCGGAGGCAGCAGGCCGCCCGTGAAGTGGATGGTGAACGATGCCGACCCACCGTTTCCGGCCACGTTGGTGTAGGCCGGGCCCGACACCGGACTCAACGACGCCGTCCCGGTGACGGTCACCGAGCAGACCTGGTGCGGATCGGCGGGAAACGCCGGGAACTCGAACCCGAACGTCCCGAGCGCGCCCGTGACCAGGGGCGTGCCGAGATGGAACCCGCAGGACCCACCGACGGTGGGGAGCGCGGCACCGGCCCTGGTGGCAGCGCCCACCGATGCCAGCGTGGCGGCGAGGAGGAGTGCACTCCCCATCGCCACCCCGGCCAGTCGGTGCCGCCTGTTCCGCACCGGCAGTCGCCGACGGGAACCGTCGTTCCGCTGACTGACCATGGTGGTCACCATCCTCCCCGGCCGTCCGGCGACGTCCCTGATCCCGTCCGACAGTCGGGATCAGGTAGTCGCCTGACGGTCTTCGATCCGATGGTACGACGGCCCGACTCGAAAGTCACCCGCTTTCTGGCGCCGGTCGACCCGGGCTCCGGGAGCCGTCGTGGCGCCCCGTCCGATGGCCCGGGCAGTGGCCACCGACGGGCACCGCGCCAGGATGGCGATGGCGCACTGACCGTAGGCTCGACCCATGTACACCGGCATGGCCTTCCCCCGCCTCCCGGCACGCGACCTCGAAGGGCGCGACGCCTGGCTCCCCGAGGCGTTCACCGGGGAGCGCAACGTGGTGATCGTGGCGTTCCGGCGCAAGCAGCAGGCCATGGTCGACTCGTGGGTCCCGTGGCTCGAGGACCGGGCCGCCGCCGATCCCGGCCTCCGCTTCTACGAGCTGCCCACGATCGGCCGCGTGTGGGCACCGGTGCGCAACATGATCGACGGGGGGATGGCGGCCGCCATCCGTGAACCGGTGGTATTGCGACGCACACTCACGATCTACGGGGACGTGGGTCGACTGACGGGGCCGCTCGGCATCGATGACCGGTCGACCGTGACTCTGCTCGCCCTCGACGGCGTCGGCACGGTGCAGTGGGCGGGTACGGGAGGGTTCGACGTCGGCACCGCCCTGGAGCTCGAGGCCGCGCTGCGGTCCCCATGAGCGGGAGCTGAAGGGTGTCGACGAGGGAGCCGGTGTCCGGGGTGATCGACTACGACGGCCAGGCGGTCCGCTATCAGCACGGTCGTGAGCTTTCGGGCGACACCCTCGACGCCCGGCGTCAGGCGGTGTCCGGGTTCGTGCCCGCCGGCAGCTCGCCGACGGTCCTCGATCTCGGCGCCGGTACCGGCATCTTCACCCGGGCGTGGCCCACCTGGTACGCCTGCCGCGTGGTGGCGGTCGAGCCTTCGCGGGGAATGCGGGCCGAGGCGTCGACCGTGGGCATTCCCCCGGGGGCGGCCTACATCGCCGGCACCGGTGAGTCACTCCCTCTCCGTGACGGGTGCGTCGACGTCGCCTGGCTGTCGACGGTGCTCCACCACGTCGTCGACCAGCAGGCATGTGCCCGCGAGCTCGGACGGGTGGTGGTGCCGGAGGGGGTCCTCCTCATCCGGGGACTCTTCTCCGACGCCGGGCGGATCGGCTGGCTGGACTCGTTCCCCGGCGCGGACGAGGTCCAGGCCCGCATGCCCTCCGTGGTGCGGACGGTGTCCCTGTTCGAGAGGTACGGATTCCGCCGGATCGGACTCCGCGAGGTCATCGGAGGTGAGCGGCAGACTGCAGGTGAGTCCGCTGACTGGGTGCGGACGATGAGGTCGGCGGACACACTGCTCGCGTCATTCGGCGAGGACGAGTTCCGGTCGGGCCTGGCCACCCTGGAGCGACTTCCGGCCTACCGGCCGATGACTCACTCGTTGGCCCTCCTCGTTCTCCGACGAACCCCGGAGCCGTCGGACTGACCCGACCGGCGCCTCCTTGACCCGGGTCGGACGAGGATCGAAACTCGCTCACATGTCCGGTGCCGAAATCGACGCCTACCTGGCCGGCGTCGAAGAACCGAAGCGGTCCACGCTCCGACGCCTGCGTCAGTCGATCCTCGAGGTGATTCCCGACGCGGAGGAAGGGATCTCCTACGGACTCCCGGCCTTCCGGGTGCAGGGCAAGGTGGTCGCCGGCTTCGCGGCCTTCAAGCATCACCTCAGCTATCTGCCCCACAGTGGATCCGTGTTTCCGGAGATGGGAGGGGAGTTGGATGCGTACACGACGTCGTCCGGCGCGCTGCGGTTCCCCATCGACTCGCCGCTGCCCGCCCCTCTGGTCGAACGTCTCGTGCGCGTGAGACTCGCGCAGGCGTTTCCTGACGGGTAGTACCCGGCCGCCGCCCCCCAGGTGCCCGGACTCCCGCGTCGAGGACCACGACCTCCGGTGCGGGCGGGCCCGATCAGGATGGGCCCGGCGACAGTGCCGTCGGATGCTTCGGCTGGTACAGGCCGACCGTGCCCCCACCGGGTAGGTCGATCCTGGTGACCGATCCCCAGCGGGCCTCTTCGACGTCGGAGCACCGGATGCCCCGCTCGGTGAGCGACGCCATCTCCACCGGTAGGTCGTCGCACATGAGGTACAGCTCGTGTCCGTCGTCCCCGTCGGTGGGATGGACGGCCACCTCCGCCGGAGGGAGGGCGAAGATCAGCCACCCGTGACCGGCGTCCACGGAGGGGTAGCCCAACACGTCCCGGAAGAACGATCGGTCCGCCGCCGCATCCCGGCTGTAGATCACCATGTGTGCTCCGAAGATCATCGTCGACGCTCCCCCGCTCCTCCTGCACCTCCGACGAGCCTGCCACAGCCGTCCGGCACCGGATCGGGCCCGTCAGGACGGCTGGGCCGACGGGCGGGCGTGCACGCTGTCGTGGATGAGCATGAACCGCATCGACCAGTATCCCGGCCGAGGTTCGGAGAGTTGATGACGGGCCCAGAGGAAGCCGGTCAACGTCACCGCAGCCGCGACGAGCCAGCTGACCACCCCGGTGGCCAGGACCCACGGCGTGGATCCCGAGAGCAGGGCGCCCAGGCCCGCACCGGCGACGGCCAACCCGACGAAGCCCGCCCGGAGCGCCCAGACGGCCGTCCGCCAGTGTCCGTTGGCCCGCAGCTCCGGTGGTTCGTCCATGCCACAATTGTGCCCGGTGACACGGTGGAGGGGCAAGAGTCCTTGGTCCCCGGGCCGGCATCGCCGGACTGAGGAGCGGTAGGGAGATGCCGCTGTCATACTGGGAGGGCGATGTCGGTCCCCGTGGGATCCGCTGGAGTCGGAGCCCCTCCGTGCCGCTTCTGCGGCCTCCGTCCCGTCATGGAGATGTACCGGGGACGCCCTGGTGGCGAAGGCATCTGCGTCTCCTGCATGTCCCGCATCACGGGGTCGTTCGCCGCCGACACCGGGATGATCCTCGGTGGCGGGCGGCGCACCGTCGAAGGGGAGCGCGGAGCCGCCGCTGGCGAGGGGGGGACCTTCGAGGCCTTCCAAGAAGCCTGGAACTCGAACAGCGTGGCTCGGAGCGTCGCGGTGTACGCCGATGCCGGAGAGGACGAGATCGAAACGGTCCTGTACGGCGAGGCCGGCGACGATTCGGCGGATCGCGTGACCCGGCAGGTCGAACTGGTGCGGACTCTCCTGGTCGGACGGGGCTACGAGGAGATCGTGGTCACGATCGGGATCGACGTGGACCTGGCCGCAGCCGGGCAGCTCGGCGGCTTCCACCAGGTCCCCGACCCGGACCGTCCCCGGTGGGCCGCCCACGTCCTGTTCCGCCGCAGTCGACCGTAGCCGCCCACCCGATGTTCGGGGCCCTCCGCTCCACCCTCGGTTACCTTCGCGGGAATGCACACGATCCGAGTCGCCGAGGTCGCTCCCCACGAGGCCGTCCAATTCCCGGAAGTCGCCGATGCCGGCGCCTGACGGCGCCGCCGTCCCGGCGGAGCATCCATCCGGCCATGCTGAAGCGCGCTGGCCGATGGCACTCGCCGTCGTCGTGGCGGGGCTGTTGCGGGCCACACTTCCCCCCGAACTCCGCAACGGCGATGCCCGCTGGCTCCTCCTCGTCCTCCTTGCGGCCCTCCTCGGTGCACTCATCATCGGTGACCCGGGGCGCATCGACCGTGACCAGCCGTGGCTGAGGGTCCTCACGAGCACCCTCATCGGCGTGATCACCCTGGCCAATGCGGATGCCGCCATCCGGCTCGTGGTCTCGATCATCGACGTCTCGCCGTTCACCAACGACGCCAAGGTGCTCCTGGCCAGCGGAGCTGCGATCTGGCTCACCAACGTCATCGCCTTCGGGCTCTGGTACTGGGCCCTCGACAGAGGCGGCCCGGCGGCGCGGGCCTCCGGGCCCGGCCGGCCTCCCGCCCTGATCTTCCCGGAGATGAAGAGCGAGGAGCACGTGGCCCCGGACTGGAGCCCCCAGTTCGTGGACTACTTCCACTTCGCCTTCGCCACCGCCACCGCGTTCAGTCCGACCGACGTGTCAGCGATCAGGCCCTGGATGAAAGTGATGATGATGTCCGAGGAGGCGATTTCGCTCGTCGTGGCACTCCTGGTCGTGGCCCGGGCGGTCAATATCCTCAAGTGAGCCGACGCCGGTGGGCGACCACGGGCAACGTCGACCCCTCGATCGCGCACCGGATCGGCCCCGATGCGGTCGCTCAGGGTCGGAAGACCTGTTCGAAGATCCCGTCCACTCCCGATCCGTGCAGCGTCATCCCCCCATCGACCACGATGTTCTGCCCGGTGATGAAACGGGCCAGGTCAGAGCACAGGAAGACCACCACGCCGGCGATGTCGTCGGGCTCACCGATCCGACCGAGTGGGGTCGTCCGCTCGAACCGGGCACGCTCATGGGGGAGGAACTGCAGCAGGGGCTCCGTCAGGGCGGTCAGGATCATCCCGGGCGACACCGCGTTCACAC
Organism: Acidimicrobiaceae bacterium; assembly: GCA_003157945.1. Next base: position 30,913 of record PMFY01000077.1, read on the forward strand.
GGATCCCCGGACCGTATTCGAGGGCCGCGGATGCGGTGATGGCGGCCACCCCCGCCTTGGCTGCGGCATAAGGTGCCTCTCCGGCGGCCGGCCTCGTACCGCTGATCGATGCCGTCGACACGATGCTCCCGCCACCGGATGCACGAATGTGCGGCACCGCGGCCCGGAAGCCCAGGTACACTCCGGTCAGATTGACGGCCAGCATCCGATCCCACTCCTCGGGAGCCCATTCGTGCAGCGGCGACTGGTTCCCGACGCCTGCGTTGTTGAACATGATCGTGA
>PMFY01000361.1 GCA_003157945.1 Acidimicrobiaceae bacterium
CGGCCGGGGTTGCCCCCCTTGGCCTTCAGCGCGGCGAGGGCCCGGTCGAGGACCCCGTTGACCGCAGCCTCATCGGCTCCGGTGTCGAAAATGACCATGGTTTCGTAGGGCCGCATCTACGGCTCACCTCCCTCTGGATCGGGCGCTCGGCACCCGAGCCCCACGGCGTGGGGCAGGTCGGACTATGACAACGACCACCTGTCGGTGTTGCGTGGTGGCCGGAACAGCCTGAGCACTCTAGCCGACGCTCAGTGGTAGACCTCCGCGTCGGACGGGAAGGACCCCGAGCGGACGTCGGCGGCGAACGCCGCCACGGCCGCCGTCGCCTCGTCGGCCAGGCTGGCGTAGCGGCGCACGAACTTGGCCGTCCGGGCCGTGACCCCCAGCAGGTCGTGCAGCACGAGGACCTGGCCGTCGCAGGCCGGGCCGGCCCCGATGCCGATGGTCGGGACGCCGAGGGTGTCCGTCAGGGCGGCACCCACCTTCTCGGGGACGCCCTCCACCACCACGGCGAATACGCCGGCGGCAACCAGCTCCTCCGCCCCTTCGATCAGCCGGTGGGCGGCCTCGTCGTCACGGGCCTGGACCTTGAAGCCCCCGAAGGAGTTGACCGACTGGGGGGTCAGCCCGATGTGACCCATGACCGGGATCTCGGCGTCCACCAGGGCCCGCACCATGGGCGCCCGGATGGCACCCCCCTCGAGCTTGACGCACCGGGCGCCGGCACGGATCAGGGTGGCGGCGTTGCGGACGGTGTCGGCCACGTCGACGTGGTAGCTCAGCCACGGCAGGTCGCCGACGACCAGCGCCCTCGGCTCGGCCCGGGACACGGCGGCGACGTGGTGGGCCATGTCGGCGACGGTCACCTGCAGGGTGTCCTCGTAGCCGAGGACCACATTGGCCACCGAGTCGCCCACCAGGATCATGTCGACACCGGCGGCATCGACGATGCGGGCACCGGGGGCGTCGTAGGCGGTGACCATCACCAGTGGCTCGTGGCCCTCACGGACCTTGCTGGCGCGCACCTTCGGCACGGTCACGGGCGCGGACCGGGGATCGGGCATGGACTTCCTCCTCTTCTACCGTCCAGCGCCCGGGGGCTGCCGGCGGCATCGGCGGGCGGGCCCGCGGAGTACGGATGACTGCACCCACAGCGTACTGCGGTGCAGGTCCCGACGACAGCGGCGGGAGCGGCGGCGGACCGGAGGGCCTAGCCCTTGGTGCGGCTGCGCAGGGGCTTGCGGGCGACGGCGTCGACGCCGGCACCGGCCGGGTACATGCGTTGCAGGTGGTTCCACCGGCAGCCGCAGCAGACCTCCACGACGTAGCACACCACCGGTTCCTTGCGCCGCCAGTAGCGGGTGAGCTCGGTCTGGGTGGCGACGCACCGGCCACCGGACGGGAGCTTGGCGCCGAAGACGAAGGTCACCTCGACCAGGTCCGACTCCTCGCAGATCGGGCACTGCTCGCCGACCGGCCGGCCGAGGTTGCTGGCGGCCCGGATCAGCTCCGGATGGGCGTCGCACACGTCGAGACGGGACAGCCGACCCTTGCGGAACTCGCGGATGACCGAGTTCCGGGCGAGGAGGTACTCCACCTGCCCGCCGGTGGGGGAGGTCTGGAGTCCGTCGAGTGCTCCGGGGCGGAAACCCATCGGGCCAGGGTACCGCCTCACCCCCGGCGGAGGACCGGACGGTCCCGGTGCCCCGTGACCCCCGCACCCCGGGCCGGCCCCGGGAGTCGGCTCGCCCGCCCCCGGGACGACCCGCGCTCCCGGACCCACACGCCGAGAACACGAATCGATATATCAGCCTGATACATCGAAATGATGTATCGTTGACGGTATGCAGTTGGTGAACCCCCGCCGCGCCGAGCCGAACCGGTCCTGACGTGCTCGACCTGGCCATCCTCGGACTCCTCTTCGAGCAGGAGATGCACGGCTACGAGATCCGCCGTCGCCTGCGCGACGAGCTGGGCCTGTTCGCCAACATCTCCTTCGGGTCCCTCTATCCGGCGTTGTCCCGCCTGGAGCGATCCGGGGCCGTGACCGTCGCCGCGTCGGGCGGCACGCCGGTGGCGCCGATCCCCTCGACCGGGTCGCTCGGTGGCGAGCGGGCCGGCCTGCGGGCCCGACGGGCCGGCAGCACCCTCGGCACCAAGCGATCGCGCAAGGTCTACCGGATCACCGACGAGGGCCGGATCCTCTTCGAGCAGCTGCTCGAGGGGGACGAGCCGGCCGGTGCCGACGACGCCCGCAGCTTCGGCCTCCGCCTGGCCTTCGCCCGCCACCTCGCGCCGTCGGCCCGACTCGCCCTGCTGGAGCGCCGCCGGGCCCAACTGACGCGACGCCTGGCCACCGATCTGGCGCGCGCCTCGGGTGAGCGGCTCGACGTCTACACCCGGTCACTCGTCGAGCACAGCACCGAGGCCACCGAGCACGACATCGCCTGGCTGGACCGGCTCATCGAGGCGGAGCGCCTGCGACAGGCCCCGGGTCGCCCGCTGGACGCCGCCGCCACCCTCGAGTCCACCGACACCGGCGATCCCGGCGATCCCCGCTCCGGAGGCGCCATGACGTCGACGTCCCCTTCCGGGGCGTCATGAGACCCAGCACCCTCCGGGGCGCTCCTGCCAAAGCGACCCCCCGGGGCGCGACCACACACATGAAGGGAATCACACGATGAACAAGATCCGAGTGGCGATCGCGGGCGTGGGCAACTGCGCCAGCTCGCTGATCCAGGGCGTGGAGTACTACAAGGACGCCGTGGCCGGCGACGTGGTGCCGGGCCTGATGCACGTGGAGCTCGGCGGCTACCACGTCAGCGACCTCGAGTTCGTCGCCGCCTTCGACGTGGACGCGGCCAAGGTCGGCCAGGATCTGGGCAAGGCCATCTTCTGCAGCCAGAACAACACCATCCGGTTCGCCGAGGTGCCCGACGTCGGCATCGAGGTCCAGCGGGGCCCGACCCTCGACGGTCTGAACAAGTACTACCGCGAGATGATCGAGGAATCGCCGGCCGCGCCGGTCGACGTGGTCCAGGCCCTGCGCGACTCGGGCGCCGAGGTGTTCGTCTCCTACCTCCCCGTCGGCTCCGAGGACGCCCAGCGCTTCTACGCCCAGTGCGCCATCGACGCCGGGGTCGCCTTCGTCAACGCCATCCCCGTCTTCATCGCCTCGGATCCCGTGTGGGCCCGCAAGTTCCACGAGGCCGGCGTGCCGATCGTGGGCGACGACATCAAGTCCCAGGTCGGCGCCACCATCGTGCACCGGGTGCTGACCCGCCTCTTCGAGGACCGGGGTCTGTCCCTCGACCACACGTACCAGCTCAACGTCGGCGGCAACATGGACTTCAAGAACATGCTGGACCGCGAGCGGCTCGAGTCCAAGAAGATCTCGAAGACCCAGGCCGTGACCAGCCAGATCCAGCACTCGACACTCGGGCCCGACGACGTCCACATCGGCCCCTCGGACCACGTGCCGTGGCTCAAGGACCGCAAGTGGTGCTACATCCGGATGGAGGGCCGCAACTTCGGCGACGTCCCGCTCAACCTCGAGCTCAAGCTCGAGGTGTGGGACTCCCCCAACTCCGGCGGCGTGATCATCGACGCCGTCCGCTGCGCCAAGCTGGCCCTCGACCGGGGCATCGGCGGCCCGCTGCTCGGCCCCTCCTCGTACTTCATGAAGTCGCCGCCGGTGCAGTACACCGACGACGTCTGCCACGAGATGGTCGAGGCCTTCGCCGCGGGCGACCCGGGTCCGGTCTGGCCCGAGGACTGACCGACCGGGNNCGCCGGTCAGCCGGGCGAGCCCCGTCCGGCCCACCACCCATCGAGTCGACGGAAGGCCTCCTCGTCGCCGAGGGGGCCCTCGTCCATCCGGAGCTCGAGCAGGAAGGCGAGCGCCTCGCCCACCGCGCGTCCCGGCGGGATCTCCAGGTGGGCCATGATCTGGGCCCCGTCGAGGTCGGGGCGGATGGCGTCGAGCTCCTCCTGCTCGCGCAGGGTGGCGATGCGGGCCTCCAACTCGTCCATGCGGCGGTCGAGGGCCCGGGCCTTGGCGGCGTTCCGGGTGGTGCAGTCGCAGCGGGTGAGCTCGTTCAGCTGGTCGAGCAGCGGCCCGGCGTCACGCACGTAGCGCCGCACGGCACGATCGGTCCACCCCAGCCGGTACGTGTGGAACCGGAGATGGAGGTTCACCAGCTCGGTGACGGTGTCGACCTCGTCGTTGGGGTACCGCAACGCCTGCATCCGCTTGCGGGTCATGCGGGCGCCCACCACCTCGTGGTGGTGGAACGTGACCCCGCCGTCCACGAAGGCGCGGGTGCGCGGCTTGCCCACGTCGTGGAACAGGGCGGCCAGGCGCAGCAGCCGGTCGGGCGACGTCTTGTCGACGACCGCCAGGGTGTGGGCCAGCACGTCCTTGTGGCGGTGGATGGGGTCCTGCTCGACCGCCAGGCCCGGGAGCTCCGGCAGGAAGTCCTCGGCCAGTCCGGTGCGGACGACGAACCACAGCGCCACCGACGGGACGGGCACCACCATGATCTTGTCGAGCTCGTCACGGATGCGCTCGGCCGACACGATCGACAGCCGCCCGTGGCCGGCGGTCACGGCGGCCACCAGGTCGGCGGTCGGCTCGAGGTCGAGCTTCGCCATGAAGCGTGCCGCCCGCAGCATGCGGAGGGGATCGTCGGAGAAGGAGACCTCGGGATCGAGCGGGGTGCGGAGGCGGCGCTCGGCCAGGTCGACCAGGCCGCCGAACGGGTCGATCAGCTCCAGGTCGGGCAGGCGGAGGGCCATGGCGTTGACGGTGAAGTCGCGCCGCGACAGGTCGTCCCCGATGTCGTCGCCGAAGGCCACCTCGGGCTTGCGCGAGTCCGGGTGGTACGCCTCCGCCCGATGGGTGGTGATCTCGTACTTCTGTCCGCCGCGCCGGCAGGCGATGGTGCCGAAGCGCTTGCCCTGGGTCCACACCGCGTCGGCCCAGCCGCGCACGACGGCCTCGATGTCGTCGGGTCGGGCGTCCGTGGTGAAGTCCAGGTCGGGGCCGGAGTCCCCGACCGGCGCGCCGTCGGTGGCCACGATGGCGTCGCGCACCGATCCCCCCACCAGGTAGAGGGTGTGACCGGCGGTCCGGAAGCGGTCCGACAGGTCGGCGGTGGCGTCGACCAGGGGCCGGAGTCGCTCGGGGAACACGCAGCCGAGGGTAGTGCGACTGACGTAGGCTGCGGTTCGACGTGGACCGGCAACGAGCCAGACCCTGCCCACCGGGCGGTGACCCCGGCGGGCGCCGCCTCCCGGCCGCCCTCCTCCTCGCCGCACTGGTCGTCGTCGCCCTGGTGACCGCCACGGCGCCGTCAGCCGCGGCACCTCCGGCGGCCGCCGGATCGGGGCCGGCGACACCCCTCGAGCTGCTGGCACAGAGCGGGTGGGTGATCCCGGGCCAGGTGTTCGACCTCCAGCTCCGGCCGTCCTCGACGCTGCCCACCTCCGCACTCGGCGTCGAGGTGTCCGTCTACCCGTGCCTGTCGACGATCTCGGGCTTCGACCAGTCACTGACCGGCAGCGGCCTCGACAGCCCGATCTCCTCGACCTCCTCGGCGATCCCGCTCGGGTCGCTGCCGACGCTGGCCGGCGGAGGGGTGGACCTCCGCATGCCGGTGGTGGTCGGGAGCGGGACCTCGTCCGCCACCACCCCCGAGACCGCCTTCACCATCCACCTGCTCGCCGCCGGCGAGCAGTGCGGCTCGTTCCCCTCCGGGGTCTTCCCGGTCCGGGTCCAACTGGTCGACACCTCGGGGTCGACCGTGGTCGGGTCGTTCGTCACCCATCTCGTCACCACCGAGGCCACGCCCGCGGCCCAGCGGCTGCGGGTCGCCGTGGTGCTGCCCGTCCAGCTGACCCTCGGAGCGGCCCGCTCCCCCTCGCCGACCGCCCTCCTGGCCCGCCCGTCGTCCGCGCTCGCCACCCCGTCGCCGGCCGCCGTCGACGCCGTCACCGGCACGGTGGCGACGATCTACAACCAGCACCCGAACGTGCCGGTGACCCTGCAGGTCAGCGGCCAGACGGCTGACCTCCTCGCCACCCCGGCCCACCAGAACACCATCAACCAGCTGGGCCAGCTGGCCGCCACACCGGCGGTGCACCAGTTGACGGAGGCGCCGTTCACCCCGGTCGACGCCATGGGCCTGGTCGGTGCCGGGCTCGACCCCGAACTGACCCTCCAGGTGGCCCGGGGCACCCAGGAGGTGGCCGCGGCCACGGGCCGGGCCGCCCCGGTCGCCACCAGCGGGCTCGGGACCTGGATCACGGGGGACGGGCTGGACACCGCCACCGTCGGCACCCTCTCCGGCCTCGGCTACCACCAGATCGTGCTGCCGTCCTCGCAGCTGAGCTCCACCCCGTCCGACGGATCCACCACCGCACCGTTCGCCGTGCCGGGCGCCCGGGGTGGCCAGGTGCTGGCCATGGCCTCCGACGACGACCTCACCACCCGGTTCACCTCGGACCCCGGCAACCCGGTGCTGGCCGCGCACCAACTGGCCGCCGAACTCGCCCAGCTCTACTACGAGCGGCCGAACGACGTCAGTGTCCGGGCCGTGATGGCGGTGGCACCGACGTCGTGGAGTGACGAGCCGACGTTCGTCGACGCCCTGCTGGCGTCGCTGGACGGCAATCCGGTGGTCCAGGCCGTGACCACCTCGAAACTGTTCTCCCTCTTCCCCACCCCGGCCACCTGCCGTTCGGGGTGCCACCTCGTCCCGACCGGTACGTCGACGCCCCCGGTGTCCGCCGTCCGGGCCCAGCGCGCCAGGATCGACAGCTTCGGGACCGCCGCCGTCGGCCAGAAGGCGCTCGTCCAGGAATTGGGGGACCTCGTGCTCGGCGGCGAGGCGGAGACCCTGCGCCCGTCCCAACAGTCGGCCGTGCTCGCCAACGCCGGCCACGCCGTCGACGCGCAGGTCGGTCAGGTCGCCTGCGAGTGCGACCAGTCGGTCACCTTGACGGCCCGCAGCGGCCGCATCCCCATCACCGTGGTGTCGAATGCGTCGTACCCCCTGGTCGCGACCCTGGTGCTGAGCAGTGACAAGCTCCTCTTCCCCAACGGGCAGACGGTCTGGTCGGCGCCGTGGACCCTGCACCCCAACTCCAACGTCACCTACGTGAAGGTGCAGACGCGGGCCTCCGGCCTGTTCCGCCTCGATGTGGTCCTGCACGCACCCGACGGCTCCCTCCGTCTGACCACGGGCGAGCTGTCGGTACGGTCCACGTCGTCGTCGGTGGTCGGCATCGTCCTGACGGTCGGCGCGGTGGCCGTGCTGGCGGTCTGGTGGGTGCGGACGTCGTTCCGCCGCCGGGCGGCCCGCCGGGCGGAGGACGCGGCCGATCCGGCCGGGGGCGCCGGTCCCGAGGACGCACCCACCCCGGTCGGGGCGGGCCCGGGTGACCAGGCACCGGGCGCTCCGTGACCGACGAGGACGTCTCGATCGAAGGAGGCGCGGCGGCGGTCGAGGGTGCCCCCACCGCTCCGCTCGGTGCCACCCGCCGGCTGGGCGGGGCCACGGCGGGCATGGCCGTCGGGACCACCCTGTCCCGGCTGACGGGGCTCATCCGCGTGGTGGCCATGGCGGCGGCGCTCAGTGGCGGCGGGTTCGCCGACGCCTACAACCTCGCCAACACCACCCCCAACATCATCACCGACATCGTCATCGGCGGGGTCCTGTCCGCCACCTTCGTCCCCGTCTTCGTCGACCGCCTGTCAACCCGAAAGGGCAAAGAGGCTTGGGAGGCGATCTCCGCCGTAGTCACCGTCACCATTGCCGTGCTCATCGCGGCCAGCGTGATCTTCTTCGTCCTCACCCCGAGCATCATCGACCTCTACACCGTGACCAACCATCACGCCGATGTACATCAACAACAGCAGGTGGCCGTCAGCCTGCTCCGATGGTTCGTCCCGCAGCTGGCCTGCTACGGCCTGATCGCCCTGTTCTCGGCGCTCCTCAACACCCAGGGCAAGTTCGCGGCGCCGATGTTCGTCCCGATCGCCAACAACCTGGTCGTGATCGGCATGCTGGTCTGGTTCCACGAACTGGTGCCGGACCCGAACCTGGCCACCATCCAGGAGCACCACACCGCGCTGGTCCTGCTGGGCGTGGGGACCACCCTGGGGGTGGTGGTCCAGGCCCTCCTGCTCGTACCGTCACTCCTGCGGTCCCACCTGCACCTCTCGTTCCGCTGGCAGCCGGGGCACGAGGCCATGCGCCGGATCACCCGGCTGGCCGGGTGGACCTTCGGCATCGTCGTGTCCAACCAGGTGGCCCTGGTCGTGGTGCTGGCCCTGGCCGACGGGGCCAAGGTGCCCGGCGCGGTGTCCGCATACACCTACGCCTATACCTTCTTCCAACTCCCCTACGGCGTGATCGCCGTCTCCGTCATGAGTGCGGTCACCCCCTCGTTGTCGGCCCGCTGGGCGGAGGGGGACATCGCCGGGTTCCGCCGACGCATGGCCTTCGGGCTCCGCAGCATCCTGGTCATCGTCATCCCCTCGGCCGTCGGCATGATCCTCCTGGCCCACCCCCTCATCGACCTGGTCCTCGCCCACGGCGCCGAGACGCCGGCCCAGGCGTCGGTCACCGCCGCCACGCTCGCCATGTTCGCCCTCGGCCTGCCCGGGTTCTGCACCTTCTTGTACATGATCCGGGTGCTCCAGTCGATGCAGGACACCCGCACGGCCTTCTACCTCTACCTGGTCGAGAACGCCGTCAACATCGTGACCGGCGTCATCCTGGTCCACCCCCTCGGCGTACGCGGCCTGGCCCTGTCCCTGAGCATCTCCTACACCGTGGCGGCGGTGCTGGCCGTCCGGGTGATCGCCCACCGGATCGGTGGGCTCGGCGGGGAGGCGCTGGTGCGCCCCGTCCGCCGGGTCCTGGGCGCCACCCTGATCATGGCGGTGGTGCTGGTGCTGGCGGTCAGCGTGTCGGGCGCCGACCACGGCACGGCACTCCTCGGGCGGGTGCTGCTGGCCCTGGTGGCGGGGGCCGTCGCCTACTTCGGGGCCGCCGCCGTCCTGGCCGCCGTCGACCGGCGTCAGCACCGGTCCGGTGGCGGGCCGGCACCCACGCGGGGCGGCGGCGGGGGCCGTCCGGACCAGGGTGGGCCGCCCCCGCTGCCGCCCGACCCCCGCCCACCGAGGCGCGCGTTCCATGACAGACTCGACGAGGGGCTCGACGGGCCGCCGGTGCGCCTGCTGCGACCGGTGGCGGTCGAGCCGGACCGCGACGAGGAGGAGTTCCATGGCCCGGGTCCGGGTAGTCACCGATAGCGCCGGCGATCTGACGCCGGCACTGGCCGACGAGCACGGCATCGTGGTGGTGCCGCTCTCCATCCGGTTCGGCTCCGAGGAGTTCACCGACGGCTCCGCCATCCCGCCCGACGAGTTCTGGGCCCGGTGCGCCGCCTCGGCAGACCTGCCCGAGACGGCCGCTCCGTCCCCGGG
>PMFY01000154.1:0-1360 GCA_003157945.1 Acidimicrobiaceae bacterium
CCCTTGCCCCAGTCGCCCCGGATCTCCTTCCACAACCCACAGGTGGTGAAGCTGAAGCAGGGGTGCGGCTGGCGGTCGCCCAGGTTCTCGTCCCGGCGGACGGCGACGAGGGGATAGTCGTCGAGCGTCCGGGACATCCACGAGGCGATGGGCCGGATCGGGAGCGCGTCCCCGTCGATGAAGACCAGGATGTCATCGGGCGCCGCCCGCTCGACGACGATGGCGGCCAGAGCGTTCAGCTTCTGCGGGTGGGTGCCCTGCAGGTCGGCGGCGAAGTGGAACCGATCCCACTGCTCGGGTGCGATGCCCTCGAGGGCCGCGTACACCCGGAACGGCTGGTCGATGTTCTCCTCGAGGTAGCTCAGCTGGGGATCGATCCACTTCGCCGATTGCCAGTGGACCGTCACGACGTGGATCATCTTCGAGTCCTTCTGCTTCAGCGACCGACGAGGTGCCGGGCGCGGGCCAGCGGCGCGGCCAGGCGGACCCGGAGGTCGTCATAGCGTCGGTCCCCGGCCAGGCGGCGCAGGAGCGTCGCCACCGTCGTGGACGGCGGCTGCAGCTCGGCGATCACCTGGTCACCGGTGGAGGTGGCGACCAGCCGTCGCAGGACCCGGTGCTCCATGCTCCGCTGGATGTCCTCGAACTGCTCGATGCCGGCCAGGTTCTCCGACTCGTCGCCCGATCGCCGGAACAGCAGGTAGGTCTCGCCCTCGGCGTTCAGGGCGATCTTCCAGTCGGCGGTGGCCAGCATCACCTCGCCCCGGAGCTCCGACAGCACGTCCGTGCGGGGTGGCGGGCTTGCGGGGTCCCGGACGACGCCGGCCATCGACCGGCCCATCCGGAACGTCGCGTCGTCACTCCGTCCGGCGAGGTCGAGGATGGTGGCGCCGATGTCGATCAGCTCGACCGGGTCGGCGACCTCGCCTCCGGCGCACCCGGTGGGGTCGCGGATGATCAGCGGGACGCGGACGGCGCCGTCGAGGAAGACCTCCTTGTAGAGGAGTCCGGCGTCGCCGTTCATCTCGCCGTGGTCCGAGGTGAAGACGACGATGGTCCGGTCCCACTCGCCGCGGTCGCGGACGACCTGGAGCACCTCGCCGATGACGTCGTCGATGAGGCTCACCCCGCCCGCATAGTCGGCCCGGAGTGCGGCGATCTCCCCGGGGCTGAGGTCCGGGCGATCGTGCAGGCGGCGGTCGAGGCCACCCACGGCCCGGTCACCGGAGGACCGCGGCGCCGCACGCGGCGCCGGCATGGTGCGCGGCTCGTAGGCGGACGCCCACGGCTCCGGCGTGTCCCACGGCTCGTGGGGACCGGGGAAGCCGACATAGCAGAACCAGGGCTCCGGTCGGTCGTA
>PMFY01000154.1:1417-3761 GCA_003157945.1 Acidimicrobiaceae bacterium
GCCCGCGGGCCCGCCACCTCGTCCACGTCGTCGAAGCCGAACCGGCGCACCAGCCGCTCGCGCTTGCGCAGGTCCCCCTGCGTCGGATGGAGGTGCAGCTTGCCGAACAGGCTCGTGCGGTACCCGCTGCGCCGCAGCACCTCCACCCAGGTTTCGAGCCGGGTCGGGTACGTGATGGGCCGGTTCGTCTGCACACCGAGGTTGTGCGGGTACAGGCCGGACATCAGGCTGAACCGCGACGGGATGCACACCGGCGCGTTGGCGAAGCAGCTCGTGAACAGCACCCCCTCGTCGGCCAGGGCGTCGAGGTGGGGCGTCCGGGCCCATCCGTTGACGGCTCCGAGACTGTCCGCACGCTGCTGGTCCGTGAAGACGAACAGGATGTTCGGGTCGCCGATCACGCCGGACACATGCGCCATGCGCGCCACGTTAGTGCTGNNGGAACGATCGCCTGCACGCGGCGCCCCACGGACCGGGCCTGGCGTCGGAACCGGGTGCGGTGCTCCTCGCGCTCCCGGGACGCCCGCAGCTCGTCGGTGAGCGTGGCGATCCAGGCGTCCTTTACCTCGAGGGCGAACCGGGCGTGGCGCAGCTCGCGCTCCTCCATCGCCGGCTCGGCACGACCCGGGCCCGCGCCATCGGACCAGGGGCCCGCCGCCACCGGTCCGTCGTCCCCGGCCCGGCCGTTCCCGGTGGGCACCGACTCCGACCGGACATCCAGCACCGGAAGGGTGCGGCTCTCCTCCACCCGCCGGTCGATGGCGCCGCGCCGGCCGGCGGCCGGCGGGGCGGGCTGGTCGGCCAGCGCGTCGCTCCACCTCCGCCGGAACGTCGCACGGTTGCGGTCCATCAGGAAACGGCGGTACTCCGGGGATGAGCTCTGCGTCTCGAGGTGCCGCAGGGTGGCCGTCGGTTCGTAGACCGTCCGCAGTCCGTGGCGACGGAGCTGCATGCACAGGTCGGCGTCCTCGTAGTACGCCGGGTAGTACGCCTCGTCGAATCCGCCGACCGCATCCCAGGCCGACCGGCGGACGAGGAGTCCGTTGGCCGAGCAGTAGTCGACGTCGCGCGGGGTGACGTACGTGGTGTCGCCGGCCGGCCGGTCACGGCCGACGTGTGCGCTCGTCCCGTCGCTCCAGATGATGCCGCCGGCCTCTTGCAGCGACCCGTCCTCGGCGAAGATCCGACTCCCCACGGCACCGGCATCCGGCGTCGACCGGGCGCGTTGCACCAGTCGGTCGATGCACCCCGGGTCGAGCCGGCTGTCGTCGTTGACGAACACGAGGAACTCCCCCCGGGCCACCTCGGCCGCCAGGTCGCACCCGCCGCCGAAGCCGAGGTTGACCCCGCTGCGGACGAGGACGACGTCGTCCCGCCGCCCGAGGTCCGACAGGGCCGCCTCNNCCTCGAGGAGGTCGACGCGGTCGAGGACGAGGACGATGACCGACACCGTCGGCCGGTCGGGCACCCGGGACCCCCGGTGGACCACTCCCGTCGGCGGCCGGTCAGCCACAGGAGCTCCGTCCGCCCGGTCGTCCGAACCGCGTCCCCCGCACCGTCCGTCGCCCCGGGCGCTCAGGGCCGGTGCGCCAGGATGAACCAGCCGGTCTCGTCACGGGCGGCATCGACCTCCAGGCCGGCGTCGGCGAACCAGGGCGCCAGCTCCTTCCAGACGTACCGGTACTCGACGGGCGCGCTGAGCCGGTCGAACGTGTCGAGGACCAGGCTGCGGAACGGCTTGTCGCGGTAGGTGTCCATCGGCAGGTCGGCGAGCGCCGGGATCCCCCGACGCTGGCCCCACCGGCCGGGCAGCACGAAGGCCGCAGAGAGCACGGCGGCGATCGGAGTCGACAGCGTCTTGAGCGTCGGGTGGGGAAGGCGCACCGTGACCTTGCGCACGGCGGTCGCCGCCGCGAGGGCCGCCGACCGGACCCCGGCCTGCGGCGGTCGGCTGTAGAGATAGAGCAGCATCTGCCCCTTGGGGGCGAGGAGGCGGACCAACCGGGTGAAGCCCTCGAGCGGGTCGTCGAGGTGGTGCAGCACGCCCAGGCTCGAGATGAAGTCGAAGCTCTCGGGCGCGAACGGCGCGTCCCGCAGGTCCGCCTGGACCACCGTCACGTTCGTGTGGTCCCGGAGGTTGCGCGCCGCGGCCTGGACGGCCGCCGAGCCGTCGAGCGCCACCTCGGCGGCCAGGTGGTCGGCCAGGATGCGGGTGAACCGTCCCTTGCCGCAGCCGGCGTCGAGCCCGACCTTGTCGGCGAGGCCGTCGAGGTCGAGATCACGGAAGTAGATCTCCGCGAAGTTCTGGTCCTCGTCACGCACCTCGTCGAAGGCGTTCCACTCG
>PMFY01000333.1 GCA_003157945.1 Acidimicrobiaceae bacterium
GACCGTGATCCGGTCGGCGAGCTGGTCGGCCGGGAACACCTTGGACACCATGCCCAGGCGGTGGGCCTCGTCGACGTCGAGCGAGTCGCCGGTGAGCATCAGCTCCTTCGTCTTGCGGGGTCCGAACTCCCACGGGTGGGCGAAGTACTCGACGCCGCACATCCCGAGCCGGGTGCCGACCACGTCGGCGAACGAGACGTCGTCGGCGGCCACGATGAGGTCGCACGCCCACATCAGCATGAGCCCGGCGGCGAACACCGTGCCGTGCACCTGGGCGATGGTGATCTTGCGGAGGTTGCGCCACCGCCGGGTGTTCTCGAAGTAGTAGTGCCACTCCTGGAGCATCCGCTGCTCGGCCCCGCTGCGGGTGCCCCCGTTGACCCGCCGGGTCGGGTGGGGGTTGTCGGAGCTCCACTCGGCCATGGCCACCTTGGAGCCCATGTCGTGCCCGGCCGAGAACATCGGGCCCATGCCGCCCAGGATGACCACCCGCACCGNNCCCTCGTCGAGGGTCTCGTACTTCACGAACTCTTCGGACATGCTTGGCTCCTTGGGTGTCGGGGCCGCCAACCGGCCGGACGGTGCTGCGGGGGCGGCAGGCGGCATCGACCGCCCGGGGCCCCGGGTGGGAATCTAGGGCACCGGGTCCGCGGGTGCCGGGGTGACGGCAAACGCCGCGGTGGCGACCGCGCACAGGGTGCCGGTCCCCACGTCGACGACGTCGACCGTCACGACGGCCGAGCGGTTCCCCCGGTGGACGACGGTGGCCACGGCCCGGGCCGGCCCCACGGTCACGCCCCGGAGGAAGCGGACGGAGAGGTCCGAGGTGGCCACGCCGTCCCGCGGGCCCCCGGCGAGGACGGCCCGACCGGCCACGATGTCGACCAGGGTGGCCAGGAGCCCGCCCTGGAGCGCACCGCGGGGGTTGGTGACCCGGGAGTCGACGGTCAGCTCGACGGCGAGGTCGGCCCCGGCCGCCTCGACGTCCCGCAGCTGCAATTGCTGGAGGAGGTGGCCACCGGTGGCGAGCACCTGCTCGTGCGCGTCACGCACCGCCACCCGTGCCGCCCGACGCCCGTCATCGGGGTCGGCCGCGGCGTCGGTCACTTGCCGACGGCGATGGTCTTGGTCTCGAGGTGCTGCTCGAATCCTTCCCGGCCGTTCTGGCGTCCGACACCGCTGCCCTTGTAGCCCCCGAACGGCGAACCGGCGTGGTAGTAGATGCCCCCGTTGACCATGACCGTCCCGGACCGGATCCTCCGGGCCACCGACAGGGCCCGTTCCTCGGACGCCGAGGTGACGCCGCCGGACAGGCCGTACTCGCTGTCGTTGGCGATCCGCACGGCGTCGTCGTCATCGCGGAAGGGGATGAGGACCAGGACCGGGCCGAAGATCTCCTCGCGNNACGGGGCCGAAGATCTCCTCGCGGGCGATGCGCATCGAGTTGTCGACGTCGGCGAACAGCGTGGGCTCGACGAACCACCCCTTGTCCAGGTGGGCGGGGCGCCCACCGCCGGTCACCAGGCGGGCGCCGTCGGCCACGCCGGAGTCGATGTAGCCCAGCACCCGCTCGCGTTGGCGGGCGTTGATGACCGGGCCCATGATGTTGCCGCCGTCGGTGGGGTCGCCGTAGGTGACGCCGGCCACGGCCGCGGCGGCGATCTCCACGGCCTCGTCGTAGCGCGACTCGTGGACCAGGGTGCGGGTCAGCATGGCGCACCCCTGCCCGGCGTGCAGGCACATGAAGCCCAGCATGGCCATCTTGGACTCGACGTCGCCGTCGTCCAGGATGATGTCGGCCGACTTGCCGCCCAGCTCGAGGAAGAGGCGCTTGAGGGTCGGGGCGCCGGCGGCCATGATCCGCCGGCCGGTGGCCGTGGATCCGGTGAAGGAGATCAGGTCGACCCGGGGGTCGGTGACCAGTTGCTCACCGACCAGGTGGTCGGACGAGGCCACCACGTTGACCACCCCGGGCGGGATGTCGGTCTGCTCGGCGATGAGCCGGCCGATCCGGGTGGCGTTCCACGGCGTGTCCGGCGCCGGCTTGATCACCATGGTGTTGCCCGTGGCCAGGGCCTGGCCGAGCTTGCCGATGGTGATCTCGAACGGGTAGTTCCAGGGGACGATGGCACCCACCACGCCCACCGGCTCCTTGACCACCCGCTGCCGGCTGGGGACGCCGAAGGCCTCGATGTCGGGGAGCTCGCGTTCCCACTCGAAGGAGTCGATGTAGTCGGCGGGCCACAGCAGGCCCTCGGCCAGGGGGGCGTCGAGCTGGGCCAGGTACGTCGTCATGACCGGGCAGCCCACCTCGGCCACCAGCTCGGCCCGGAGCTGTTCCTGCTCGCCGACGATGGCCTCGTGGAGCTGGCGCAGGCACCGCTGGCGGAAGGCCCGGTCGGTGGACCACGACGTGTCGTCGAAGGCCCGTCGGGCCGCCGCGATGGCCCGGTCCATGTCGACGGCGGTGGCGTCGGCGGTCTGGCCGAGCACCTCCTCCGTCGCCGGGTTCACGTTGTCGAAGCGGCCGCCCTCGGCGGCGTCGACCAGCGCGCCGTCGATCAGCAGTCGGGACTCGCCGGTCGGCGTGGTGGCGGACATTCGGGGCTCCTCTTCGTGCGGGCGTCGGGTGCCGGACCGCGGGGACTCGGGCGGGTGCCGCGGCGATCGGGTCGGCCTGCGGACGTGCGGATCGTCACGCCCCACCTCCCGGACCCCCGCCACCCCCTTCCCCCCCGGAACGGCGTAGTTCTTCGGCGAGTATGACACGCAGCCCGCCGATCCGTCGGCAGACCGGGTCGGTTTGCACTACAACGGGGGTCGATGAACCTCTCCCTGTCCGAGGAGTCGCGCCGCTTCCGTGACGAACTGCGCGCCTGGTTGGAAGCGAACGTCGAACCGGCACCCGTGTTCGGTGACTTCGACGAGGAGTTCTCGTGGGGCCGGCGCTGGCAGGCCCGGCTGGCCGCCGGCCGGTGGGTCGGTATCCACTGGCCGACGGCGTTCGGCGGACGGGGCGCGACGCCGATGGAGGTGGCGCTGTTCAACGTCGAGTACGCCCGGTCCCGTGCGCCCCAGCCGGTGAACCGGACCGGGGTCAACCTGGTGGGTCCCACCCTGTTGGCCCACGGCGACGACGACCAGCGCCGACGTTGGCTTCCCGCCATCCTCGACGCCGGCGAGATCTGGTGCCAGCTGTTCAGCGAGCCCGGTGCGGGTTCGGACCTGGCGTCCCTCACCACCCGGGCCGTGGCCACCGAGGGGGGATGGGTCGTCGAGGGCCAGAAGGTGTGGACGAGCTACGCGCAGTACTCGCGTTGGGGGATCGCCCTGGTGCGCACCGATCCGGACGCCCCGCGCCACCGCGGGATCTCCTGTCTGGCGGTGGACATGACGGCGCCCGGTGTCGAGGTCCGGCCGCTCGTCACCATGACCGGCGAGGCCGAATTCAACGAGGTCTTCCTGGACGAGGTCTTCGTGCCCGACGACCAGCTCATCGGGGGGGTGCACCAGGGCTGGCGGGTGGCCAACACGACCCTGGCCCACGAACGCGGCACCACCTTCCCGTTCAAGGAGCAGGTGGTCCACGAGGTGTACCTCGGCCAGCTGCTCGACCTGGCCGCCACCACGGGCGCGCTCGACGACCCGTTGGTGGCCGACCAGCTGGTCGACGCCTACGTGAAGCTCCGTGTCCTGCGGCTCCACAACTGGCGGACCATGACCCGCCTGGCCCGGGGCGAGGCGCCCGGGCCGGAGTCGTCGCTGGTCAAGCTGGCCTGGACCGACATGACCCAGTCCCTGTCCGACGCGGGACTGGCCGTGACCGGCGACGCCGCCCCGTTGTGGGGTACGGCCGACGGGAACCCGGACGGCGGCCGGTGGCAGCGCCAGTGGCTCTGGAGCAAGGCCGCCTCCATCGCCGGGGGCACCTCGGAGGTCCAGCGCACCATCATCGGCGAGCGGATCCTGGGGCTGCCCCGGTGACCGGCGGGGCGGCGCCCGCCCGTACGGTCGATCGCCTGTTCGTCGGCGGCCGGTGGGTGGTGCCGTCGACCGGCGACACCCTGGACGTGGTCGAGGCCCACACCGAACAGGTACTGGGCCGGGTGCCGGTGGCCGGCCCCGATGACGTCGAGCGCGCGGTGGGCGCGGCCCGGACGGCCTTCGACGACTCGCCGTGGTCCACCAGCGGGCTTGAGGAGCGGATCGAGGCGGTGGGCCGTATCGCCGCGGGCATGGGGGAACGGGCCGAGGAGCTGGCCCGGACCATCACCTCGGAGAACGGCGCGCCGCTCGGCTTCTCGCGCCTCGGCCAGGTCGGCGCGCCCATCGACATCCTGCACTCGATGATGGCGATCGCCCGGGACTACCCGTGGGAGGTGCTCCGCACCGGTCGCTACATGGACTATCTGGAACGCCGCGAACCGGTCGGGGTGGTGGCCGCGGTCGTGGCCTGGAACGTCCCCCAGGTCCTCATCGCCACCAAGCTGGCCCCCGCCCTGCTGGCCGGGTGCACGGTGGTGGTCAAGGCGGCCCCCGAGGCATCGCTGGACGCGGTGATCCTGGCCGAGGTGATCGAGGCCGCCGGCCTGCCCGACGGCGTGGTGTCCGTGCTCACCGGTGGGGTGGCCACCGGTGAGGCGTTGGTGGCCCACCCGGGCGTGGACAAGGTGGCCTTCACCGGGTCGACGGCGGCCGGCCGTCGGATCGCCGCCGAGTGCGGGCGATCGCTGCGTCGGGTCAGCCTCGAGCTCGGGGGGAAGTCGGCGGCGGTGGTCCTCGACGACGCCGACCTGGGGCAGCTGGCCAAGGGACTCCGGTACGCGTCGTTCGTCAACAACTCGCAGGCCTGTGCCGCCCAGACGCGGATCCTGGCCCCGTCGAGCCGGTACGACGAGGTGGTCGACGCCGTGGCCTCGGCGGCGGCCGCCCTCCCCGTCGGTGACCCCTTCGACCCGGACACCCGGATCGGGCCGCTGGTCAGCCGGCGCCAGCGCGAGCGGGTCCGCGGGTACATCGACGGCGGGACGGCGGACGGGGCCCGCCTGGTGGTCGGGGGGAGCGCCGCCCCCGACGGGCTGCCCGTCGGCTGGTACGTCCGCCCGACGGTCTTCGCCGACGTCGACAACCGCATGCCCATCGCCCAGGAGGAGATCTTCGGCCC
>PMFY01000245.1 GCA_003157945.1 Acidimicrobiaceae bacterium
GGCTTGGTGACGTAGTCGTCGGCACCGAGCTCGAGGCCCAGGATCCGGTCGACCTCGTCGTCGCGGGCGCTCAGGATCAGGACGGGGACCGGTGGGGTCGCCGCGGCGAGTCGTCGACAGACGTCGAGCCCGTCGAGCTCTCCCGGCAGCCCCAGGTCGAGGACCACCAGTCGGGGCGACTCCCGGTCGACGGCAGCCAGCCCGCGCTCGGCGTCGTCGGCCTGGACGACGCGGAAGCCGTCGCGTCGCAGGTACATGGCCACGAGGTCACTGATGTGGTGGTCGTCCTCGATCACCACGATGCCGACCTCGACGCTCACCATCGGACCAGCCTGCCATCGTCGCCGGCACGCGTGGCGCCACCGTTAGGGAAGTGTGAGGCGCATCGGGCGGGACCACCGGGCGCGGTGGCCCGCCGGGGGGGCGGTCACCACCGGCGGCCGGTGGCGCGCCGGTAGGCTGGCCGGGAATGCCGGCCTACCTCGACTCGATCCTCGCGGCCCATCGCGCCGTCACCGCACGCGACCGGCGCGACCCCGGTGCGACGGTCGACGCGGCGCGGGCGCACCTCGAGGCCGTCACCGCGTCCGGGGGACCCGACGCCCCACGCGACTTCACCGCCGCCCTGCTGACCGGTCGGGAGGCGCGGGGTATGGCCGTCATCTCCGAGATCAAGCGGCGGTCGCCCTCCAAGGGGGACCTCGACCCGGACCTGGATCCCGCCGTGGTGGCGGCCGACTACGAGGCGGGCGGCGCGTCGTGCCTGTCCGTACTGACCGACGGGGAGTTCTTCGGAGGGAGTCCGGCCGACCTCGGGGCGGCACGGGGCGCCTGCGGGCTGCCCGTCCTGCGCAAGGACTTCACNNCCGTCCTGCTGATCGTCGCCGCGCTCGACGACGCGGAACTGACCTCGCTCCTGGCCCTGGCCCGCAGCCTCCGGCTGGCCCCGCTGGTCGAGGTCCACGACGAGGGGGAGCTCGACCGGGCCCTGGCCGCGGGCGCCGATCTGGTGGGCGTCAACCAGCGGGACCTGCGCACCTTCGAGGTGGACCGGGCCCGGGCGCTACGGATGGGGGAGCGGATGCCCGCCGGCGTGGTGGCCGTGGCCGAGTCCGGGATCCGGGACGCCGTCGATGTCGAGCGACTGGCCGGCGTCGGCTACACCGCGGTGCTGGTGGGGGAGACGCTGGTCCGCTCGGCCGACCGGACCGCCGCCGTCGACGGCCTGCTCGGCGCACGGGCATGACCTCCCCCGCCGACGACGCACCGGAACTGTTCGTCAAGATCTGCGGCATCACCTCGGAGGCCGATGCGCTGCTGGCGGTGGGAATGGGCGCGTCGGCGGTGGGATTCATCTTCGCTCCCTCGCCCCGCCAGATGGCGCCGGCCGCCGTGGCGGACATCGTCAAGCGGCTGCCCCACGAGACGGTCACCGTGGGCGTGTTCCGGGACGAGTCGCCGCGCCGGGTGGTGGAGATCGCCGGCCGCATCGGCCTGCGAGCCGTGCAGTTGCACGGCCACGAGTCGGCCGAGGAGTCGCGTTGGGTGGCCGAGCGGGTGCCGTGGACGATCAAGGTGTTTCCCGCCGGACACCCGAACATCGAGCGCTTCGTCCACTACGGCGCCCGCACGCTCATGGTCGACGGGCCCAACCCCGGCTCCGGCGAGCTCTTCGACTGGCGGCTGGCTGAAGGCGTGGTCGACTCGTCCCGCCTCCTCCTCTCCGGGGGCCTCCGCCCCGACAACGTGGCTGCGGCCGTGGCCCACCTCCATCCGTGGGGGGTCGACGTGGCCACCGGTGTCGAGTCGGCGCCCGGGGTGAAGGACCCCGGCCGGATGCGCGACTTCATCGTGGCCGCCCGGGAGGCCGGGCGCCTGGTGGCGGCCGAGCACGCCGTGTCCGACGGCCCCGGCGACGACACGGGGCCGCGCCGGTCGACCGACCTGTTCGACTGGCAGGACGACACCTGACCGGCACCACGACCGACGGGGCGGCCGCCCCGGTGGCCGGGACCACCCGCCACCGCACCCGAACCAACGACGAACCACAGCGAACGGCAGACGATGACCACTGACACGACCACCCCCGGACCCGTGATGGGCGACCCGGGCCCCACCGGCCGGTTCGGCGACTACGGCGGACGCTACGTGCCCGAGGCTCTGGTGCCGGCCTGCATCGAGCTCGAGGCGGCATTCCGCGACGCCTGGGCCGACCCGGCCTTCCGGTCCGAGCTCGACGGCATCCTGCGGACCTACGGGGGTCGACCGACGCCGGTCACGGCCTGTGGGCGCCTCTCGGACCGGCTCGGGGTGCGGGTGCTGCTCAAGCGCGAGGACCTGGCCCACACCGGGTCCCACAAGCTCAACAACGTCGTCGGCCAGGGCCTGCTGGCCCGTCGGATGGGCAAGCACAAGCTCATCGCCGAGACCGGGGCCGGTCAGCACGGGGTGGCCACGGCGACGGCCGCGGCGCTGTTCGGCATGGAGTGCACCGTGTACATGGGCGAGGTCGACACCCGGCGCCAGGAGCTCAACGTCTTCCGGATGGAGCTGCTCGGGGCGACGGTCGTGCCGGTCACCAGCGGCAGCCGGACGCTGAAGGACGCCGTCAACGAGGCCATGCGCTCGTGGGTGGCCTCGGTGGCCGACACCCACTACTGCCTGGGCTCGGTCATGGGCCCGCACCCGTACCCGTGGATGGTGCGCGAGTTCCAGCGCGTCATCGGTGACGAGGCCCGGGAGCAGTGCCGCGCTCTGCTCGACGGGGCCGACCCCGACGTGGTGGTGGCCTGCGCGGGTGGTGGCTCCAACGCCGCCGGCATCTTCGCCGGCTTCGCCGACGCCACCCCGTCGGAGCTGGTGGCCGTCGAGGCCGCCGGCGGCGCGGCGGTCACCACCGGGATCCCCGGCGTGCTCCACGGCATGCGCAGCGCGCTCATCCAGGACGAGGCGGGGCAGATCCTCGAGGCGGAGTCGATCTCGGCCGGTCTCGACTACCCGGGCATCGGCCCGGAGCACGCCCATCTGGCCGACATCGGCCGGGCCCGCTACGTCGCCGCGGGCGACGAGGAGGTGCTCGAGGCCTTCCAGCTCCTGGCGCGGACCGAGGGCATCCTGCCCGCCCTCGAGTCCTCCCACGCCCTCGCCTGGGTGGTGGCGGCCGCCGGGTCGGGTGAGCTCGCCCCGGGGACCACGGTCCTGATCAACCTGTCGGGCCGGGGGGACAAGGACGTCGCCCAGGTGCGCGACATCCTGCGGAGCCGGGCATGAGCGCGCCGGCCACGGCCCGCGGCCCCGGTACCCTCGAGGCAGCCCTGCGGGCCAGCCGTGACGCCGGTCGCAAGCTGCTGGTGCCCTACCTCACGGGTGGGCTCGACGACGAGTGGCTGCTGGTGCTGGAGGCGCTGGCCGGTGCCGGAGCCGACGCCATCGAGGTGGGGATCCCGTTCTCCGACCCGATGATCGACGGCAGCGTCATCCAGGAGTCGTCACTCCGGGCGCTCCAGCGGGGCACGACCCCCGACGGGGTCCTGGCCGACCTGAGCCGGGTCGACGTCGGCGTCCCCCTGGTGGTGATGACGTACTACAACCTCATCTACCGGGCCGGCCACGAGCGCATCGCCGGATCGATGCAGCA
Organism: Acidimicrobiaceae bacterium; assembly: GCA_003157945.1. The sequence goes on from PMFY01000245.1 coordinate 3,638, forward strand.
GTCGGGGGTGCGCGGGGCCATCATCCCGGACCTTCCGCTCGAGGAGGTCGGGGGCTGGGCCGGGGCCGCCGACGCCCACGACGTGGCCACCGTGCTCCTGGTGGCCCCGTCGACTCCCGACGAGCGGATCGCCACCATCTGCAGGCGGGCGCGCGGCTTCGTCTACGCCGTGGGCCGCATGGGGGTGACGGGCGAGCAGTCCGTCCTCGCCGACTCGGCGCGCCGGGTGGCGGTGCGCATCAAGGCCCACACCGACCTGCCGGTGTGCGTCGGCATCGGCGTGTCCACGCCGGAGCAGGCCGCGGCCGTGTGCGAGGTGGCCGACGGCGTGGTCGTCGGCTCGGCGCTGGTGCGGCGCCTGCTCGAGGGTGCCGGGCCCGAGGGGGCGGCGGAGTTCGTCGGCTCGCTCCGGTCCGCCATCGACCGCGGCTGACGTCCCGGGGACGGTTCCCGGACCGGGAGGGTGCCTCCGGGTACCGTTGGGGGGACGACGAACGACGGGAGGCGGGGGTCCTTGACCACGACTGACGACACCGGAGCCACGACCGGGGTGACCGGCGCCCCGGCACCTGCGGCACCGGCGGCAGCGCCGCCCGCCGCCGCGGTGCCGGACGAGCAGAGCTACCCTCCCGATGAGCCGAGGATCGGCGCGGCCCAGCTGTGGATCATCTTCGGCGTGTTCCTGCTCGCGGTGGTCGTGGTGGCCTTCGCGGTCGGCGGCGTCCGGCACTGGATCGCCCTCCACACCGGGGTCATCCACGGTGGCCCGGACCAGTACTACAACTTCTGGTCGGGTTTCGGTTCGGACCTCGGTGAGGCGACCCTCATCAGCGCGGTGGCGATCGGCGTGTACACCGGTGTCCGCAAGGTCAATTGCCACACCAAGGGTTGTTGGCGGATCGGCCGGCACGCCCTCGACGGCACGCCCTACATCCTCTGCCGGCACCACCATCCGCACGTGCCGTCGAAGGGGGCCACCCACGAGCACATCCTGGAGCAGCACCGCCGCTACAAGGAGGCCCAGGCGGCGAAGGGGCTCTGACCGGGGGCCGATGCCCCGGGCGACCCCGTGCTCAGGCCCGCACGGCCCACACCGTCCGACAGGCCATGGGCAGGATGACCTGACCGTTGTCGGAGCGCTCGGCGGCCGCGGCCCGGACGGCATCGACCAGGCGGTCGCGGGCCGGCGGGTCGTCGACCAGGACGCCGGAGTAGGTGCCGAGCAGTCCGGCGATCTCGTCGGGCGTACGCGACCACTCCCAGCGATGGACCTCGGCGGTCGGCGTCGTGAAGGGGAGGTCCGGTGGCAGGTCGACCGCACGGCGCGCCGGATCGGTCGACCCCGGTACCACCACCCGGCGGCGCAGCTCGGCGAGCCAGTCCGCCGACCCGTAGTCGACGCCGTTCCACATGACGACGAGCCGACCGCCGGGCCGTAACACCCGGGCGAACTCCGTGGCCGCCCGGTCATGGTCGAACCAGTGCCAGGCCGAGCTCACGGTCACCAGGTCGGTGGATCCGTCCGGGAGCGGCAGAGCCTCGGCGGTGCCGGCCACCACCCGGACGTCCGGCGAGCGGTCCCGGAGCACACCGGCCATGCGGGCATCGGGCTCGACGGCGGTGACCCGTGCGCCGAGTTCGGCGAGGAACCGGGTCAACAGGCCTGTGCCGGCCGCCACGTCGACGACATCGGCGCCCGCCACCGCACCGAGGCTGGCGGCGAGGCCCGCCGGCGGCCGGGGACGGTAGGCGTCGTAGGCGTCGGCCACTGCGCCGAAACTGGAGGCCCGGGCCGCATCCGGTCGTGGGTCGGGCATGCGTCCGAGCCTACGGCCCCCCGGGGCCCGGACGGCCGGTCAGAAGGCGATGCCCGGCAGCGTCGACAGTCCGGCGACGTCGGTGACCTGCCCGCCGGAGGCGGGGATGCTGCCGTCGAAGGGGGCGTCGCCGTAGGCG
>PMFY01000303.1 GCA_003157945.1 Acidimicrobiaceae bacterium
TGGTGGCCATGCCGACCGCGATCCCCTGGGAGCCGTTGACCAGCATGTTCGGGAACCGCGCCGGCAGGACCGTCGGCTCCTCGGCCGTGCCGTCGTAGTTGGCGATGAAGTCGACCGTCTCCTGGTCGATGCCGCTCATCAACTCCAGGGCCAGGGAGCCGAGGCGGCACTCCGTGTACCGCATCGCCGCGGGTCCCTCGTCGGGTCCGGTGCCCCCGAAATTGCCGTGCCCGTCGATCAACGGGTGGCGCATGGAGAAGTCCTGCACCATGCGGGCCAGGGCCTCGTAGATGGAAGAGTCGCCGTGCGGGTGGTACGTGCCCATCACATCGCCCACGGCCTTGGCGCACTTGGCGTGCGGACGGTCCGGCAGCAGGCGTTGGTCGTACATCGAGTAGAGGATCCGGCGGTGGACCGGCTTCAGGCCGTCGCGCACGTCGGGCAGGGCCCGGGAGACGATGACCGACATGGAGTACTCGAGGAACGAGCGCTCCATCTCCTCCTGGATCTCGATGGGTTCGATGAACCCCTTCACCACATCGTCGGTCGTGTCGGACCCGCCCCGGCCCTCGTCGTCACGTCTTGGCATCCACTGTCCCTGTCTGCATCGCGGTTATCTGCTTGGCGCCGTCCACGGCCACGCGCGCCACCGTGTGTCCCTTGCGCACCGTCACCTCAGACGTCGAGGAAGCGGACGTCCTTGGCATTGGTCTGGATGAAGTTGCGCCGGACCTCGACGTCCTCGCCCATCAGTACCGAGCACACGTCGTCGGCGACCGCCGCCTGCTCCACGGCCACCTGGAGCAGTGAGCGCTGGCCCGGGTCCATGGTGGTGTCCTTGAGCTCGCCGAAGTCCATCTCGCCGAGTCCCTTCAGGCGCTGGAAGTCAGACTTGTGGTTCGGGTGCTCGGCCATGAAGGCCGCTTTGGCGTTGTCATCCTTCAGGTAGACCTTCTCCTTGCCCACCAGCGTCGAGTACAGCGGGGGCTGGGCCACGTAGACGAACCCGCCCTCGACGAGGGGCTTCATCTGGCGGAAGAAGAAGGTGAGCAGGAGCGTCCGGATGTGGGACCCGTCGACATCGGCGTCGGCCAGGATGATCACCTTGTGGTAGCGGATCTTCGTGATGTCGAAGTCCTCGGCGAGCCCGGCGCCGATGGCCGAGATCAGTGCCTGGATCTCGGTGTTCTTCAGCATCTTGTCGATGCGGGCCCGCTCGACGTTGAGGATCTTGCCGCGGATGGGCAGGATCGCCTGGGTCTTCGGGTTCCGTGCGTCCTTGGCCGACCCGCCGGCGGAGTTGCCCTCGACGATGAAGAGTTCGCTCTCGCGCGGCTCCTTCGACGAGCAGTCGACGAGCTTGCCGGGCAGGCCGGCGCCGTCGAGTGCCGACTTGCGTCGTGTCAGGTCACGGGCCGACCGGGCCGCCACGCGGGCGCGGGCCGCCAGCATGCCCTTCTGGATGATCTGGTTGGCCTCGCGCGGGTTCTCCTCGAACCAGTCGGCCAGCTTCTCGTTCGTGGCCCGCTCCACCATCGACCGCACCGGGACGTTGCCCAGCTTGCCCTTGGTCTGTCCCTCGAACTGCGGGTCCTGCAGACGCACCGAGATGATCGCGGTGAGGCCTTCGCGGATGTCCTCGCCGAGCAGGTTGTCGTCCTTCTCCTTCAGCGTGCCCTTGGCCCGGGCGTACTTGTTGGCCACGTTGGTGAGGGACTTCTTGAACCCCTCCTCGTGCATGCCGCCGTCGATCGTCGAGATGCCGTTGGCGAAGGAGTGGATGCTCTCGTAGAAGCCGGCGTTCCACTGGATGGCGATGTCGACCTCCATCGTCTCCTCCTTCTGCTCGAAGTAGCAGACCTTGCGGAAGAGCGCCTCCTTGGAGGCATTGAGGTGCTTCACGTAGTCGACGATGCCGTCCTTGTAGCGGAACGTCTGCGGTGGCTTGGCTTCGGGGCGGTGGTCCTCGAAGTGGATCTCGAGGCCCTTGTTGAGGAAGGCCATGACCTGGAGCCGCTCCACCACGGTCTGGGCCCGGAATTCGATCTCCTCGAAGATCGCCGGGTCGGGCCAGAACGACACGGTGGTACCGCTGCGGCCCCGGGGTGCCTTGCCCGTGACGGTCAGCTTGCCGGTGGGCTTGCCACCGTCGACGAACTCCATCACGTGGTGGTCGCCGTCGCGGTCGATCTCCAGCAGCAACCGCGTCGAGAGTGCGTTGACCACCGAACTACCTACTCCGTGGAGACCGCCGGAGACCTTGTAGCCCCCGCCCTCACCGAACTTGCCGCCGGCGTGGAGCACGGTGTACACGACCTCGGCGGCCGTCTTGTCCTTGTACTTGGGGTGGATGCCGGTCGGGATGCCGCGGCCGTTGTCCTCCACCTTGACCCCGCCGTCAGCCAGGAGCGTGACGTCGATCCGGTCGCAGTGCCCCGCCATGGCCTCGTCGACCGCGTTGTCCACGATCTCCCAGACGAGGTGGTGGAGACCCGTCGGTCCGGTGGATCCGATGTACATCCCGGGCCGCTTGCGGACCGGATCGAGGCCTTCGAGAACGGTGATGTCGCCCGCGTCGTACGTGGGTTTCCCCACGGTCGGTACCTTCTCCGTCTTCAGCGCCACAGGCGCGCCCTTTCGCAGTGT
>PMFY01000469.1 GCA_003157945.1 Acidimicrobiaceae bacterium
CGTCGATGCCGAGGTGGTCGAGCAGTGCGACGACATGGTCCGCGTAGGTGTCCATCCGGTGGAAGGACGCCCGCTGCGGCCGGGCCGACAACCCGTGTCCGGGGAGGTCGAGGAGTATGACGCGGTTGCCCTTCGCCGCCAGGTCGGACGCCAGACGGCGGTTCATGTTGGCGTCCATGAGGATGCCGTGCAGGAAGACCAGCACGCGCGGCCCGGAGCCGTGGACCTCGTAGTACATCTCGAGGTTGTCGTGGACGAACTGCCCGACTTCGTACGGGGCGGCCGACCCCGGGTTGTCGTCGGGCAGGTCCTTCGGTGCGCGTAGGACCCGACTCGGCTTCGAGGCGGGGGTCTTAGATCGTGGTGCCCCGTTCGTTCCCATGCGATCCAACGTAGGCCGCGGGTCGCCGATTCGCCAGCACCGGCAGGCGCGAACGCACGTCGACCAGGAAGTCGAGGTCGAGGTCGGCGATGACGACACCGGGTGTGGCGTCGGTGCGTTCGGCGAGAACGGTGCCCCACGGATCGACCACCATCGAGTGGCCGTGACAACGAGGCATGCCGGGCGGGAGCTCGCCGACCTGGCCCGCGCCGATGACGAAGATCTGGTCCTCGACCGCCCGCGCCCGCAGCAGCAGCTCCCAGTGGGCGGGACCGGTGGCCGCGGTGAAGGCGGCCGGAACCGTCACCACCGTCGCCCCCTGCAGCGTGAGCATGCGGTAGAGCTCGGGGAAGCGGACGTCGTAGCAGAGGGAGAGTCCGAGGACCGTCGCCCGCCCTCCGCTGGCTCCCCCGAGCGGGGCAACCACGGCCTCGTCCCCCGGGACGATGGTGTCCGACTCCCGGAATGCGACACCTTCGAGGGCGACGTCGAAGAGGTGGATCTTCCGATAGACGGCGAGCGTGGCGCCGTCCGGGCCCACGAGGCAGCTGGTGTTGGCCAACTTGCCGTCCGACCTGCCCGTCCGTTCCGGAAAGCTCCCGGCCACCAGATGGATTCCGAGGCGGGCGGCGGTCGAAGCCGCCCAGGCCAGTGTCGGTCCGTCGAGGGGCTCGGCGCCGGCCCGCAGCACGTCGGGCCTACCGGCGACCGAGAAGTACTCCGGGAGCACGACCAGGGTGGCCCCGTCAGCGGCGGCCTCGTCCACGAGGTGGCCGGCCGCGGACAGATTGGCCTCCCGGTCGGCTCCGGCCGTCGTCTGGATGGCGGCGACGCGCATGTCACAGGGTAGGCCCCGATCGGGCACAATGACCCCCGGCGGCGACCCGGCCCGACCGGGACCGCCCCCCGAGGAAGAGAGCGCCGTGTCCTTCGAAGACTCCGATGTCGTCCGCAGTGCCGTCCGGGTGGAGGGATTCCGGGACGATGAGTTCAATTACCAGCTGATCCGCGCCCTGGGCGTCGCCGACTACGGCGGCTCGACGGTGGGGGAGTGCCTGGCCGTGGTGGCCGAGATCGCCGACGGCAGTCCGGTGAGCTGGACCCGGGCGTTCGAGCGGCTGGCCCAACGGGTGGAGGCCCAGGGGCGGGCCTGCCTGGCGGCGGGACGTCGCGTGAGTGGACGTGATCACCTGCTCCGGGCGTCGACCTACTACCGCACGGCGGAGTACTACGGCGGTGGTGGTCCCGGCGGGGTCGACGCCGGCGCCCGTAGCCAGTCCTGCTTCCTCGAGGCGGCGACGCTGCTCGATCCGCCGGTCGAGCCGTTCGACGTGCCGTTCGACGGGGGAACGCTCCCGGGGTACCTGGTGCGTCCCGCCGCCGGGGTGGCCACCGAGGGCCCGCGGCCGACCCTCGTCTGTGTGGGCGGATTCGACTCGAGCGCCGAGGAGCTCTACTTCCAGCTGGGTGCGCCTGGCGCCGAGCGTGGATGGAACGTCTTCGTCTTCGACGGACCCGGTCAGCTCGGATGTATGCGCACGAACCCGGGCCTCACGTTCCGGCCCGACTACGAGGTGCCGATCGCCGCGGTACTCGACGCCGTCACCGCACTGGCCCAGGTCGACGCCGAGCGGGTGGCCCTCGCAGGCCAGAGCTTCGGTTCGTACTTCGCGGCCCGCTCCGCCGCCACGGACCTCCGGGTCTGCGCGCTGGTGGCGAATCCACCGGTTGTCGACATGGGTCGCTACATGGAGGCATGGGTCGGGACCGACGTCTACCGGATGACGCGCGACATCCGCCCCGCAGACGTGACCGGAGTTCCCGAGGACCTGATGCCCCGCCAGATGCAGTGGGGGATCGAAGCCATCTGCACCCGGTTCGGTGTGCCGTCCTTCCACGCCTGGCGGGACGCCATGGAGGCCTATCGCCTGGGCGACCTGCTCGGTGCCATCTCCTGTCCGGTCCTGGCACTGGTCGGTGAGCGCGAAGGAGCCGAGCCCCGGGCCCAGTTCGACGCGCTGGTGTCCGGCGTCACCGGACCGGTGACCTCACGGGTGTTCCGCCCGGCCGACGGAGCATCGGCCCACTGCCAATCGGACAACCTACGGCTGTCCGCCCAGGTCACGTTCGACTGGCTGGAGGACGAACTGGGTGCTTCGACCATGCGCTGAGGTCGGTGGGCCGAGGGGTGAGGCGTGGAGCCGGGGGCCTGAAACCGGCGGGTGGAGGGCTGCGGTGTGCTGCCGGCGGGCCGAGCCCGGTGGTCAGTCGGGATGCGTCGCCAACGCCGCGGCCAGGGCGGCCGTCCCCCCGTCGCCGACGTTCTCGCGGACACCGACGAGCGCCGTGACGGAGGCCCATCCGTGCTCCACGAGGGCGGCGTCCGAGTCGGGCTCGAGTTCGGCACGCTCCTTCAGTCGATCGGCGTCGTCACCCACCCCCCGCATGGCCAGCACGATGGCCCCTCCGGTCCGGTCGACGGGCGTGCCGTCGACCGGGAGCGGAGTGTGCTCGGGGCGTACCGCCCGGATGAGGCCGACACGCCCGAGTGTGCCGTGCCGGAGCCCCTTCAGCTCGGCGGGACGCACCGCCGGCACGTTGAGGTTGAGGACGGTGGCGGGTTCGGCGTCGGCCAGCACGGGGACGATCTTGCACGCCAGGCCCACGGCCGTCTCCCAGAATTCCGGTTCCGTCGCCCAGGCGATGCTGACCGCCAGCCCGCGCACACCGAACTGGGCGCCGGTGAGGGCAGCACCGACGGTGCCGGAGTGGAGCGCCGATCGACCGGCGTTGATGCCGTGATTGATGCCCGAGACCACGAGGTCCGGTTTCGGCCCGAACCCCTCGATGCAGGCGAGGATGACCGAGAGGGCCGGCGATCCCTCGATGCCGTAGGTCGGCACGTCTCCGAGGCCCGGGATGTCGACGTGCTCGTACGGGATCGATTCGCGTTCGTACACCGGCCCGACGGCGGCACTGGCACCGCTGTGATCGGTGAGCGGCGCCACCACCACGAGCTCGTGCTCGTGGCCGAAGGCGGCGTGGAGCCCACGTGCGAGCGCAGCGATCCCAGGTGCGAAAACTCCGTCGTCGTTGGTGATCAGGATGCGCATGGCGGCGGAGTCCGTTCGTCGGATGTCGCGCGGGCGACCTCCGCCATCAGCGGCGTCAACCCGTCGCGAAGGGTGCTCGGCGGGCCGGTGCGGCCTCGTCGCCTACCATACCGGGCGACGTCGGCGACCGGACCCCGACCACGGCACCGGACCGCCGGTAGCCGGCTCTTCCCCACGGCACCACGCACCCCGACCCGGGCACCCTGCGGACACCCCGTGGCCGACCTGCGAGGACTTCATGCACCCACCACTCCCACCGCCCGATCAGCGTCCCGCCGAGACCACGGCGGCCACCGGCGACCAGTGGGTCATCGGCCACGGCCACCAGCGGGCGATCGTGACCGAGGTAGGCGCCACGCTCCGCAGCTTCACCCTCGGCGACCGGGCCGTGATCCAGGGTTTCGGCCCCGACGAGTGGAGCCACGGAGGCCGTGGCCAGATCCTGGCACCGTGGCCCAACCGGTTGGGCGACGGTGCCTACGAGTTTGGCGACGTGTCGGCGCAGGCCCCCCTGAACGAGATCGAGCGCCACAACGCGATCCACGGGCTGGTGCGGTGGCAGCCGTGGCGGATGACGGGCCGGGCGCAGAACCGGGTCAGCCTCCGCTGCGAACTGCGCCCGTCTCCGGCGTACCCGTTCGCACTCCGCCTCGACGTCGAGTACCGGCTCGGTCGTGAGGGCCTGTCGGTCACGACGGACGCCGAGAACATCGGCGATGTCGACCTGCCGTTCGGTCTCGGCTTCCATCCCTATCTCGGTGTCGGAACGACCACCGTCGACCAGACCCGCCTCCGCGTGCCCGCCGGCCGACGCCTCCTCGCCGACGAGCGCGGGCTGCCGACCGGATCGGCGGCGGTGACCGATACCGAATTCGACCTGCGGAACGGCCGCCCCATCGGGGTCACCCGGCTCGACACCGCCTACTGCGACCTCGTCCGGGACGGCGACGGACGGGTTCGGGTGGACGTCGACCATCCGGACGGGACCGCGGGAGCCACGCTCTGGGCGGACGACCGGTTCCCCTACCTCATGGTGTTCACCGGTGACACGCTGGACCCCGAGGTACGCCGCACGGCGCTCGCCGTCGAGCCCATGACCTGCCCGCCTGACGCGTTCCGCTCCGGAACCGATGTGACGGTCCTGCGGCCGGGCGGCCGGTGGACGGGGGTCTGGGGCATCGCTCCCCGCTGATCCGAACGGAACCCTCCGCCGGTCGCAGGCCGGGCCACGGCAAGGGCTGCGGACCCCGGGCGACGGCACCGGAAAGCTGCACCGGGTGGCGGAAGCGGGTGGCGGAAGCGGGCAGGGAGAAGCTGCGCAACGCCCGGTGCGCCCACGATTCCGCAGGTCGTCGGCGCTAATGATTGACACTCGGCCCGTGTTCGGCCACGATGACGGGCATCTAGCGTGATCCGAAGGGATTCCCGAGTCCGACGGGAGCCCTCGCGACCATGAGGGGAAGGCCAACGTGACGCGAATCATCCGCAGTTCCCTGGTCGGCGCGGTCCTGGCCACCGCCACGATCGGTGTCTCGGCAGTCGCCGCCGTGCCCGCGTACGCGGACGGGGCGACCCCGACGAGTCTGTCGGTGACCGGGAGCCAGACGGCCGTGGCGACCGGCAGGCCCGTCTCATTCCTTGCGGTCCTGACGCCTGCCGAGGTCGGCAAGGAGAAGATCCGCGGTTCGGTCGACTTCACCATCACGGGCAGGGACGGGAGCACCGTCTCCTGCGGCAAGGTCACCTCGCTGACCAAGGACGGGATGTCACGCTGCATCGTCGCTCCGGGTACCTTGCTCGCCGGCAGCGCCCCCTACGCCATCGTGGCATCGTACGCCGGGTCGCCGAGCGGGACGTTCGGTCCGAGCTCCGGCTCGACGACCCTCGGCGTCACCACGGCCAGGACCCGGGTGAAGGTCAGCCTCGGGGGCAAGATCGTCAGCGGCGCGGCCACCACGGTGGTGGCCAAGGTCATCTCCGGGCTGGCCAACCCGCTCATCTCCGGAACGGTCGTCTTCACCGTCTCGTCGGAGTACCACACGAGTGGTGTCGTCGTGCGCTGCAGTGGGGATGTGGTGCCGCCACCCGCCTCGAACAACATCGTGACCCTGACCGGGCAGACGGCCACCTGCAACCTTCCCGCCGGCTGGATGACCGTTCCGAAGGTCTCCGGCGCCAACCCGAGGCCGTCGGGCGCCTGGTCCATCTCGGCCGTGTACAACGGCAACGACAGCTTCCTGCCGTCCTACATCACCAAGAAGGGTCGGGCCAGGTCCTAGAAGGTCCCCAGGAGCACCGGTCAGGGCGCGACTCCTCCTCCACGCCCGTTGCGGTTCCGGGGGCGTCGATCCGGTGGCCGGAGTAGTGGCGCTGCCGGGGTCAGGACGGATCAAGTCGATCCGGGAGCGGACCCGGGTGACCGGACGGCGGCCGGCGACGGTGGCGGTGGCGGTGGCGGTGGCGGAACCAGCCTCCGGTGCGACGGTGGTCGAGACCTGGTCGAGCGACGATCCGGTCCGGTCGATGTGGTGCGCCCCCTGGGATTCGANNNTCGAACCCGCGACCTCCGGGATCACAACCCGGCGCTCTGACCAGCTGAGCTACGGCCACCAAGGAGCCTCTAGTGTGGCACACGCCGAAGGTGGTCCGGGCACGGTCCGCCTCCGTCCCACGCCCCTGTAGCTCAACTGGATAGAGCAGGTGGTTTCTACCCATCAGGTTGCGGGTTCGACTCCTGCCGGGGGCACCTCGTGCGACGTGGCGGCCCCGGTCGGCGGCCGCCACGCGTGGAGCCATCCTCTGCTTGTCACCACCTGGTGCGACCGGATCCACCGCTCCCGCCGGTGCCCGTGCCTACTGTCGGGCCAGCCCGCCGTCCCCCGTTCGAACACGTGAGGTGCCCCCATGACCGCAATGATCATCGCCGCAAGTTCCGGGGGAGCGTTCCTCCTCGCCGTCATCTGCCTCGTGATCGTCGTCCTGGTCATCGCCGGGTGGTGGAAGATCCTGGTCAAGGCCGGTCGCCCCGGCTGGGGCATCCTGATCCCGTTCTACAACGTCTACCTGCTGTGCAAGGTGGCCGGCCGTCCCGGCTGGTGGTTGATCCTCTTCCTCATCCCCCTGGTCAACATCGTGATCGGCCTGATCGTGATGATCGACATCGCTGCGGCCTTCGCCAAGAGCGCGGCCTACGGGGTCGGCCTCTACTTCCTCGGCTTCATCTTCGGCCCGATGCTCGGGTTCTCGGACGCCACCTACAGCGAGCCGGTCCACTGAGCGGCTGATCCGTCACGGTTGGCCGGTGGGGGCCTGGGCGGACCCTGGGAGCTCGGGCCGTCACCGACGTAGACTCGCCGCGTGACCGATGTCCTGGCAGTGGCCAACCAGAAGGGCGGAGTGGCGAAGACCACCACCGTGCACTCACTCGGGGTGGCCTCGGCCGAGTTGGGTCGACGCACCCTGGTGGTCGACCTCGACCCACAGGCGTGCCTGACCTTCTCACTGGGTTTCGATCCGGATGCCCTCGAATCCTCGTTGCACGATGTGTTCGTGCGCCGGCAGGAGGTCGCCGACGTGGCGTTGCCCGTGCCGGGTGTGCCGGGCCTCGACCTGTTGCCGGCCACGATCGACCTGGCGGGCTCCGAGGTGCACCTGCTGACCCGCACCGGACGGGAGCACGTCCTCGCCCGGGCGCTCGAACCCGTGCTCGACCGCTACGACCTCGTCCTGATCGACTGCCCGCCGTCACTCGGGGTGCTGACCATCAACGGCCTCACGGCGGCCCGTTCCGTGCTCATCCCGCTGCAGTGCGAGGCCCTGTCCCATCGCGGCGTCGGCCAGCTGCTCGAAACGATCGAGGACGTCCGTGCATTCGCCAACAGCGAGCTCACCGTCCGCGGCGTGATCGCCACCATGTACGACGACCGGACCAAGCACTCCCGCCACATCTTCGAAGAGGTGCAGGCGCGCTACGGGATCCCGGTCCTGCAGCCACCGGTGCGCAAGTCGATCAGGTTCGCCGAGGCCCCGGCACGGGGCAAGTCGATCCTCCAGCACGCACCGAACTCTCCGGGAGCACAGGCCTACCGTGCGCTCGCCGCCGAGCTGCTCCACCCCGGAGTGGTCGCCGGCATTCCGGGGTGATGCCCGACGGCCCCGATCCCCTGGGCAAACGGGCGCTGTACTGGATGCCCGTCGAGCCCGAGGCCGAGGGGGACGCCGTCCTGGACGGGCCCGGTGGCGTGTCTGCTCCGCCGCCGCCCCACGGTGCCCGCCATGCCCGACCGGCCGGGAAGCACGCGCTCTTCTCCGACGCCACGCCCGCCGACGAGCCCGAGCGTGACCGGGCGGTGGCCACGGCGGCGGACCCGCTACCGGGCCGGGGCCTGCTGACGGTGGCCTGTTCACGTTGCGGGTCCGTGACGCGGATCGGCGTGATCGAGTTCCTGGTGCTGCAGTTCCCGGTAGGGGGCTGGCTGCCCGGCCGGACCTTCGACCGCTGGATGACGTGCCCGGGCTGCCGCCACCGCACCTGGACCAGCGTCTCGTTCACCCGGTGACCCTCGCGTTGCTGGCGGCGTCCTCGTCGGCGCCGAGCGGTATCACCGGGCACCTACTCAACTTCAGCGGTCCCGCCGCCTATGCGCTGATCGGATTCCTGGCCTTCGCCGAGGCCGCCCTCATGGTCGGCTTCTTCATCCCCGGGGAGACGGCCGTCGTGATCGGCGGCGTCCTCGCCGGGCTCGGCAAGGTCAATCTCGGCGTGATGATCGTGGTCGTGGTGGTGTGCGCGATCATCGGGGACTCCGTCGGATTCGAGGTCGGTCGGAAGGCGGGCCCGTGGCTCACCACCCACCGGCCGCTCAAGGGCAATTCGGCGGTCAAGTACACCCTCGGGCTCCTCGAGCGCTACGGCGGCCCCGCCGTGTTCCTCGGGCGGTTCATCGCGTTCGCCCGGGCCATCATCCCCGGGCTGGCCGGCATGAGCGGGCTGCGCTACCGCACGTTCCTGTTCTGGAACGTCCTCGGGGGAATCTGCTGGGGTGTCGGCTACACGTTGCTGGGCTACGTCGTCGGGCTCTCGTTCCAGAGGATCCTCACCCAGATCGGCCTGTGGTCACTGGCCGTCGTCGGTGTCCTCGTGGTCGGCGTGGTGGTGTTCGAAGTGCGGAGGCGCCGTCGGGAACGGTCGCGTATCCAGCGCGACCTCGAGGTGCTGGCCACCGAGGAGGGCGACGAGGGGGCACGAGATCCGGTGGACCCACCGGGGGTGGACACGGCCGGTGACGCGGACGTCCGGCCCCAGCGCGGTGCCGACGCGTGACGGACCCCGGGATCGGCGGAACCGGTATCGACGATCCCCGACCTGAGGGAAGATCAGTGGGGACATCCCGCGCCACCCGTCCGCTGCCCGTGGATCAGCCCGTCTGCGGGTGGGTGGGTGTGGTCCCGTTGGCCAGGAGGTTGTCGAACCCGTCGGGGATCGACACCATGCCAGGAGTCGTACCGGCGACATCGGTGATGCCGTACTGCCACACGATGGCATCGGTGGTCGGATCGATGACCACCACACGGTTGCGGTAGTCGTCATTGACCATGATGAGGCCGTTCGGGAGCCGCTCCGCCAACGAGGGCTTCTTCAGCATGCCGTCACCATCCGTGACGTCATAGATCCAGGGCGTGGTGCCCGACCGGGTGAACTCCAGGACCTTGCCCTCTGCGGGCGGGTCGTAGTCGGTCATGAGGTAGAGGTTCGATCCGAGCTGCTGGGGGTCCGACGGATAGTTGACGCTGGCCATGTGCAACGTCCAGACGAGCTTGCCGGCCTGCGTGTACTCGTCGATCCAGGACCCGTTGATCTCGGAGACCAAGACGTCACCATCGTCGAGCGGCGTGTCACCGTTGGGGTAGTCGATGGAGGTCGGCGGGTCGTGGGCCGCGGCACCGTCGCCGATCTGGCTGATGGGCTGGCCGGCCGCGGAGATGAACAGGATCCGATTGTTCGACGCGTCGGCCACGGTGATGATCCCGCTCTTCAGCAGGTAGGCGTCATCGGGTTGGTCGAGATAGCCGGGTGCCGAGCCCGAGACCAGCGGATGCCCGTACTGCCAGAGGACCTTCCCGGACGGATATCCGATCTCCACGATGGTGTGGTTGTCCTCCTGGTTGGAAATGATGCCCGTACCCCCACGGATGAAGAAGGCGTCGTCGGGAAAGTAGAACCCTCCCGGTGGAGCCGGCATGGCTGCTGACGGGTACTGCCAGGTCACATTGCGGCTGGTGTCGAGGGCGAGCAGGCGGTCGTTGCCCCTGTCGGCGATCAGGAGCGTTCCCGCATACGGGGCGCCGGCTCCGGGCACCCCGGCCGGACCCCCGTAGGGACTCGGCCGGAGGGACTGGACGGTCTGCAGGGTGCCGGAGGCGATGCCGGCCTGATCGGGCCCGGACTGGGCGGCGACCTCACCACCGACGATGTAACCGACGGCGGCCTTGCCCGTGCCGATGGTCGTGTAGCCACCGAATGCCTCGGCCTGGGGTAGGAGCCCGGCATTGAGGACCTTCCCGGTCGCGGGCACGAACGCGTCGATGGTGGTCAGGGTCGGACCGTTCGGGACCTGCCCCCCGGCGACGTAGATGGTGCCGTCGATGACGAACGCCGCCGCACCGTAGAGCGCCTGGGGGAGGTTGGCCACCACGTGTGAACGGTGGGTGG
>PMFY01000466.1 GCA_003157945.1 Acidimicrobiaceae bacterium
CTCGACCCGCAGGGCAACGCGACGACGGGTCTCGGTATCGACGCCCGGAACTTCGAACTCTCCATGTACGACGTACTGATGCGCGACTCGTCACTCGAGGACTGCGTCGAGCCGACCAGCATGAAGAACCTGTTTGTCGCCCCCGCCACTATCGCCCTGGCCGGTGCCGAGATCGAACTGGTGCCCGCGTTCAGTCGGGAGCTCAAACTCAAGCGGGCCATCGAGACCGTCATCGACGATTTCGATTTCGTTCTCATCGACTGTCCGCCCTCACTGGGCCTCATCACGGTGAACGCCCTCGCGGCGGCAGACGAGGTCCTGGTTCCCATCCAGTGCGAGTACTACGCACTCGAGGGCCTGAGCCAGTTGATGCGCAACGTGCACCTGGTGGCATCCAACCTCAACCCTCGACTCGACATCTCGACCATCGTCCTCACCATGTACGACGCCCGGACGAAGCTGGCCGACCAGGTGGCGACCGAGGTCCGGGACCATTTCGGCAACAAGGTCTGCCGGATCGTGATCCCCCGGACGGTGCGCCTGTCGGAGGCCCCGTCGTTCGGACAGCCGATCACAGCGTTCGACCCCGCATCACGCGGGGCCATTGCCTACAGGGAACTAGCCAAGGAGGTCAGCGGTGGCACGTCGTAGCGGGCTGGGGAAGGGCCTGAGCGCCCTCATCCCCACCGAGGTCATGGGCGATCGCACCTCTGCGCTCCGTGAGGTTCCCATCGGCAACATCAAGCCGAACCCCCGTCAACCCCGGGTGAATTTCGACGAGGAGACGATGGCGTCGCTCGCGGCGTCCATCAAGGAACTCGGCGTGCTCCAGCCCGTACTGGTCCGCCGCATCGGCGGCGAGTCCTCGGACGAGTTCGAACTCATCGCCGGCGAGCGCCGCTGGCGTGCGTCACGGCGGGCGGGCCTGCACACCATTCCCGTTCTCATCCAGACATCGGACGACACCCACAGTCTGGAGCAGGCCCTGGTCGAGAACCTCCACCGCCAGGACCTCAACGTCCTGGAGGAGGCCGCCGCCTACCAGCAGCTCATCGAAGAATTCGGGTACACCCATGACCAGGTGGCTTCGCGGGTCGGAAAGAGCCGCACGGCGGTCACCAACATCCTGCGCCTGCTCCAGCTCCCTTCGGGAGTGCAGCGGCTGTTGGCGGAGGGGCAGATCAGCTCCGGACATGCGCGGGCCCTCCTCGGAACCCCGGACCGTGGCTACCAGGAGGTGTTGGCCCGGAGGGCGGTGGCCGACGGTCTGACGGTCCGGGCGATCGAGGAGCTGGTGCGTGTCCACAACGACGAGGCGAACGGGGTCGTGCGGGACATCGGGTCGGCCGGTGGGCTCGGCGCCGCCGGGTCGTCCGACGGTTCCGGCCGGATCGGTCCGGCGCCGGTGCCCTCCGTGCGCGAGGTGGACGGTCCGACCGGGGGAGGTGGTGGACCCCGGCAGCTGCCACCACCCGGAATCCTGGAGCTCGAGGAGCTCCTCTCCAGTCACCTCAACACGCGCGTGAAGGTCGACATGAGTGCCAAGCGGGGCAAGGTCGTAGTGGAGTTCGCCACTCTCGAGGACCTGGAGAGGATCTACAAGCTCATGGTCGGAGGAGTGGAAACTTCCACCGTGTAGAGTCTTCACGTAAAGTGAGGTTAACTGACATAATGTGCATTATGCCAGGTAAAACGAGCACTGTGAGTGGTAGTTCACAGGCCTGAACCCAAAGTAGAGCTTCTTCCACAACCTGTGCATGAGGTTGTGGATTACCCTCCGGGAGCCGAGGTCACGTAGAGGTGGAGCGCTGTACGGCTCTCTGAGGCCCGCAAATCGGCTCCCTGGCACCATCCACCGGCCGATTGTTCAGTCCCAGGCGGTATCGACCCACTCGGCGAGCGAGTCGATGACGGCCCGGGCGATGACCGGGGCCCGTTCGACCATCACCGACGCCGGGCTGATCTCACAGATCACCGCCGGCATCCGGGTTTCGCGCAGAAGCGGAAGGGACATGCCGCGGCTCCCGGCGTCAGGCAGGCCCAGTGTGGTGGCCAGGGCCACGTGGAGGAGCTCGGCCAGACGCCTCCCGCCGGGGGAGGAGTAGCGATAGCCGGAGTAGTACGAGGCGGAGCACCCCGGCTCGGTGCCGAGCCGCATGCCGATGAACACCTCGGCTGCGGCCGCGTTCGCCTCCGAGGCCTGGATCGATCCTTCCGGATGGTGGTGGGTGGTCACGAGCGCCCCCTGGCTGACCAGGAGGCGCCGTATCGCACCGACGGTGGACCCCAGCCCCCCTTCCTCGCCGAGGGACACCCGTCGACCCGCCAGGGTGCGCGGCGCCTGGCGCAGCCGTTCCCGGTCGCGTACGGCCGACACCAGCTCCGAGCCGTCGTGGCGGGAACCGAAGCGGAGCAGCTCCGACACCGTCGCCGCCCCGGCGATGCCGTCGACGGGGAGACCGGCGTTGCGCTGGAATTCGCCGAGCGCGGCCGACGTGAGATCGCCGAAGATCCCGTCGACCCGGCCCGTGTCGAACCCCAGGGCACTCAGGCGCTGCTGGAGCTCGGCCACGTCGTCGCCCCGCAGCATGGGTGAGCGGCGGTAGAGGAAGCGGTCGCCGAGCCGTCGTCCGGCCTCCACCAGTGCGGACCAGGTCTGTCGACCGCAGACACCGTCGACCCGGAGCCCGCGGCGGTACTGGAACGCCTCGACTGCGGCGCGGGTCCCCTCGCGGAAGGTGCCTTCCGGGTCGACACCGGGAGGAAAGCCCAGTTCAGCGAGTCGTCGCTGGACGTCGGTGACCGCCTCGCCCTGGTCGCCCAGCTCGAGGTGGATCTCGCGGTCAGGGCTCAACGAACCCCCCGGCGTGCGACGGGACGGGACGACGTGGTGGCCCGCCCGGGGCCACCCGGGCGCTCAAAGGTGGGCTGACAGTTCCTGGAGAAGCTGACCCTTGCCCTTGGCCCCCACGATGCGCATGGCCGGCTCGCCGTCCTTGAAGAGGATGAGCGTGGGGATGCTCATGACGTCGAACCTGCGGGTGACGTCGAGGTTGTCGTCGATGTTGAGCTTGACCACCTCGACCTTGCCGGCCTGCTCGTCGGCGATCTCCTCGAGTACCGGGGCGATCATCTTGCACGGGCCGCACCACTCCGCCCAGAAGTCCACCAGCACGGGAACGTCCGAGGCCTTGACATGCTCGTCAAAACTAGCGTCGGTCAGGTTGGTGATCTTCTCGCTCATGCTGTTTTTCCTCCCGGGCCCTCGGGCCGTGCCAGGTGTCTGTCGGGACACGCTAGGTCAACCACCCGACTGCCGTCCGCATTCCCACCCGGCACCTGCCGCCGTGCCGTGGACCGGGGTCAGTGGCCCGAGGCCGCCTGGTCCTCGAGCCAGCGCTCGGCGTCGATGGCGGCGGCGCACCCGGAGCCGGCGGCGGTGATGGCCTGACGGTAGCGGTGGTCCTGGACGTCGCCGCAGGCGAAGACGCCTTCGACGTTGGTGTACGTCGTGGCGCCGACGGTCCGCAGGTAGCCACTGTCCTCCATGTCCAGCTGGCCCTTGAACAGGTCGGTGTTCGGCTGGTGGCCGATGGCCACGAACAGCCCGGTGACGCCGAGATCGGACTCCTCACCCGTCTCGAGGTTGCGCACCCGGACGCCCGACACTTTGGTGTCGCCGTGGACGTCGATCACCTGGCTGTGCCAGACGAACTCGATCTTCGGATTGTCATGGGCCCGCTGCTGCATGACCTTGGAGGCGCGCAGCTCGCCCCGACGGTGGATCAGGAAGACCTTGTCGGCGAACCGGGTGAGGAACAGGGCCTCCTCGACCGCCGAGTCGCCTCCGCCCACGACGGCGATCTCGTGGCCGCGGAAGAAGAAGCCGTCGCAGGTGGCGCACGTGGAGACGCCGTAGCCGAGCAGACGCCCCTCGTCGGGGAGGCCCAGCATGAGGGACTTGGCCCCGGTGGCGACGATCAGCGCCTGGGCCGTGTAGGCGGGCTCGGCGGCATCGGGGTCGCCGACCCACAGGCCGAAGGGACGAGCGGACAGGTCGACGCGGGACACCTTGGCCGTGACGTAGTCGGTCCCGAACCGGGCGGCCTGCTCCCGGAAGGCCCCCATGAGCTCGGGTCCCATGACCCCCTGCACGAAGCCCGGGTAGTTCTCCACCTCGGTGGTCAGCATGAGCTGTCCACCCGGCTGGTCGCTGGTGGACGACGGCTCCCCCTCGATGACCAGGGGGTGCAGCTGGGCCCGGGCGGCGTAGATGGCGGCGGTCAGCCCGGCCGGTCCGGAGCCGATGATGACGACCTGGCGGTCCTCGCTCATGCCGCGTCGGCCCCGGGCGTGACGGACCGGTCGATCCGCTGCGACCAGGCCGCGATTCCCGCGGCCACGAACAGGGCGCCCACGATCAGGTCCGACACCCACACGCGGTTGCCCGGGATGTAGACGGTCAGCACCCGGACCAGGGTGATGGCGAGCAGTGTCACGGTGACCACGCTGGCGGTGAAGACGATGATGCCGAAGACGATGCCGCGGGTGGCCAGGGTCAGCGGCCGGACGGCCTTGACCTGGATGAAGTCGACGACGGCGTCGACGGCGTCGGCGCCCTTCACGGGCAGGTCGTCGAGTGCCGACAACCCGGGAAGCGACGACGCGTGCGATTCAGGCTTCGGATCCATGGCCNNCAGAGGCCGACGGTGCCCGGTCCGGTGTGGGTGCCGATGACCGGCCCGAGCTGGCCGACCACCAGGGGATGGTCGCTCGGGACGTCCGCGACCAGGGCGAGGAAGGTGTCGATGTCGGTGGCCGCGCCGTGGGCGATGGCGACGCGGCTGAGTGGCGGCGAGTCCCGCATCTTGTCCGCTAGGTACTGGAGCGAGCGCGCCCGGGTGCGCTGCTTCGACTCCTCCTCCACCACCCCGTCGACGAGCGCCACCACGGGCTTGATGGAGAGCATCGAACCGAGCAGGGCCCGGGCCCCGCCGATGCGCCCGCCCTTGGTCAGGTGCTCGAGGTTGTCGACGGCCCCGTAGACGGAGGCGCGCGAGACGAGCTCGGCGACGCGCGATTCGAGGGTGTCGAGGTCGGCCCCGATCGCCGCCTGCTCGGCGGCGTCGAGCACCATCAGCCCCAGGCCCATCGTCACCGACCGGCTGTCGACGACCCGCACGTCGATGCGGTCGGCCACCGCCTTGGCCGCGGCCACCGCTGCCTGGTAGGTGGCGGACAGCGCGCCCGACAGGTCGACGCACAACGCCCCGTCGCAGCCGTCGTCCGCCGCGGCCAGGAAGGCCTCCTGGAACGCACCGGGGGACGGCGCGGCCGTCTCGGGCAGCACGTCGCTGGCCTTGCAACGCGACCAGAACTCCTCGGTGGACAGGTCGCGGCCGTCGACGAACTCCTCCGTGCCGAACCGGATGGTCAGCGGCACGATGGTCACCCCGTGTTCGGCCGCCACCGCCGCGGACAGGTCGCAGGCGCTATCGGTCACCACGCG
>PMFY01000422.1 GCA_003157945.1 Acidimicrobiaceae bacterium
GCCGACGACCAGGCCGGCGATGAAGATCGACGCGTTGAGCGGCGGGCTCGAGACCCGGAAGAACGGGATGAAGGCGGCGTGATGCGACAGCCAGGTGCTGAAGCCGACGACGTTGGGCTGGAGCTCGAAGAACGCCCACAGGCCGAAGATGATCGACGGGATGGCGGCGGCCAGGTCGATCATGGCGATGAGGGTGGGCCGGGTCCGGAGGGGCGCGTACTCACTCAGGAACAGCGCGGTGAGGATGGCGATCGGCGCCCCCACCAGCATGGCCACGAAGGCGACCTCGACGGTGCCCACCAGCGAGGCGAGGACACCGAACCCCGAACTCGAGCCGGGGGTGACCGGCCCGGAGTGGGTGAAGAAGCCCCACCCGGCCGTCCGGAACGCCGGCCAGCCGTACCAGGCGAGGAACGACCCGATGGCGACCAGGAGCACGAAGACGCTGAGCCCGGAGAGCTGGACGCCCCTGCGGAAGATCCGGTCGGGCCTCGAGTAGTCCCGGGTGATGACGATGGGCGTGGGCGCGACGTGGTGGGGCTCGGCTCGGGGCGTGTCGAGATCGATGGCCATCTTCTGGGTTTCCTCAGCCCTTCCCGGCGGTCCGTCGCGTCTGTCGTACGGCCCCGTGGCGGGCGAGTTCGTGCCCGGCCACCGGCACCAGTCGGCAACCTACCGAGTCAAAGTGAACGCCAGGCAAACGTTTCGCGATAGCCGGGTGATCGTTGCGTGATGATCCCGTGGACGGTCCGGGGCCCGTCCGTCGGGCGGTTCCCACCGCCATCAGGTGCCGAACCCGACGTACTCGCCCCGGGCCGGCGCGAAGGGCACCGCCGGGTTCTTCCAGGCGAACCGGTGGTCGGCGTCGACCACCACCGGGAGCGAGGACGCGTGGCCCGTGGTGACGTAGTCCTGGGACGCCAGGAGGGTGGAGATCTGCTTGACGATCCCGCTGTACACCGTGACGTCCGCCTGTCTGATCTGACTGACGTCCACCCAGTAGGGGTGGGCGCCGCCGCAGGCGAGGAAGGACACCAGCCAGTGCTGACCCGACGTGGTCGTCCAGATCACCGGGTCGAAGAAGAACACCGACCGCCCCGTGGAGATCGTCCCGACCACGCCCGATGAAGGATCGGGACCGGGATAGAGCTTCGTTCCGGCGGGGAGCTGGAATCCGTAGACCAGGCCGGTCCCCCCGTGGTCCGTGATGCTCCGGAACGCCGACTGGGCGGCCTGGTCCGGCGTGAACGACGGAAACGGGGGTTGGACGCCCTGGGGCTCCCCGGCCGGGACGCTGTCGTCGGGCGCATAGGTGCAGTCCTGGAGAGCCGTCGCCGGGGGCTTGACGAGCGCGGTCGTGGTGGCGGCCACGGTCGTGGTGGTCGCCGAGGACGACGACCCGCAGGCGCTCAGTGCGCCGGCGAGACCGAGCGCGACGACCACGGCGAACGTGCGGGCGGCCCGGGAACGGCGATGCCCGGCGACGGATTCGATTCGGGTGGGTGTCATGGGTCCACTTCTCCGGGGACGGGAGCCGGGCACGGCCGGTGGCGTCATGGCGCCCCGTCCGGCCCCGACCGACCGATCAGGTGTCGTCCGGGCCCCGTGGAGGACCCGGACGGCCAAGTAGTCGCACATGGGGCCACGGGCTGTCAACGCGAGTGGGGCGTGTCGGGGGGGATGTAGGGAATGATCACCGTCCGGTAACCCTCACGTCAGGCCACGTTCACTTTTCCGGCGCCCGCGGTCCGCGACGACGGACACGCGGTGCGGTGTGCTCCGGCCCCGCCGACGCCGTCCACCGGTCGGGCCCGGCACCGGTCCGAGGCTCCTACAGTGGCAGCATGCGCTCCACTTCGTCCCGCGTGCGCCGCGGGCTGCTCCTGGTCCTCGTGCTGGCCGCCGTCGTGGCGGTGGTCGGCCGACTGCGTGCCCCCGTGGGCCGCCACACCGAGATCCTGCCGTCGATCGGCGGCGACACCTGGCCGCCGGTCCCGGTCAAGGACGCCGGGGCGGCCTGATCCGGGGCGGCCTGATCCGGAGCGGGGCCGGGGCGGCCTGATCCGGGGCGGGACCGGGACGGCCTGATCCGGAGCGGCGCTGCTCAGTCCTGCGGACGCTCCCAGAGAGTCGCGCCCGTGCAGGTGGCCACCTGCACCGAGTACCACTCGTACAGCTCGTCACGGCCCTGCTGCTGCGCCGCCCGGTGGGACGGGTCGTCGCGCCAGGCCGCATGGGCCTCGGGGGTGGCGAAGGTGACCAACGACACGCGGTCACCCTCCTCGCCCACGAACGTGGCGAAGTCGACGAACCCGGGCACCGCCCGGGCCGACTCGAGCATGGCGGCGGCCAGCCGGGCGTAGGCCTCGTCGGACCCCGCCCGACGACGCGAACGGAACACCGTCACCACCTGGCCCCCGGTGAACCGGGGCACGGGAGCGGCCGCCACGGGGTGCCCGTCCGTGCCGATCAGGTCCGGACGGTGTGGACGTCGCTGATGCCGGCCGAGTCCCGCAGCTTGACCAGGGCCCCGTCGGGGACCTCGGCCGACGTCGACAGCACCATCAGCGCGGTGTTGCCGGTGGCCGACGGTCCCACGGCCATCGAGGAGATGGACACGCCCGCGTCACCGAGGATGGTGCCGACCACGCCGATCATCCCCGGGCTGTCGTCGTTGCGCACGACGACCATGTGGGGCGCCGGCGGGACCTCGACGGTGTGGTCGTCCAGCATGACCAGGCGTGGCTCGGAGCGGGGCCCGGCGAGGGTGCCGGCGACCGAGTGACCGCCGCCCCGCAGGGTCACGAGGTTCACGAAGTCGTGGGCCGTGACCGTCGACGTCTCCCGGACCTCGAGGCCGCGCTCGGCGGCCAGCTGCGGTGCGTTCACGTACGACACCGGGTCGGCCGTCCCCTCGGCGAAGAGGCCCTTCAGGACGGACAGGGTCAGGATGCCCGTACCGGAGCCGGCCAGGCCGCCCTGGTACTCGATCTCCAGGGTGTCGGGCAGGCCGTCCTCGAGCCCGGCCAGGATCCGGCCGAGCTGCTCGGCGAGGCCCATGAACGGTCGCACGGTCTCCGACACGTCGGTGGCGTTCACGTTCACGGCGAACGGCACGAAATCGCCGGCGAGGGCCAGGATCACCTGCTCGGCGATGGTGATGCCGGCCTTGTCCTGGGCTTCGACCGTGGAGGCGCCGAGGTGGGGGGCGACCACGACCGAGGGGAGCTCGAACAGCGGCGACTCGGTGGTGGGCTCCTTGGCGAAGACGTCGAGGCCGGCGCCCTGGACGTGGCCGTCCCGGATGGCCTGGGCCAGGGCCTCCTCGTCCACGATCCCGCCGCGGGCCGTGTTGATGATGCGCAGACCCGGCTTGGACTTCGCCAGCATGTCCGTGCCGATGAGGCCGAGGGTCTCCTTGTTCTTGGGGAGGTGGACCGTCACGAAGTCGGACTCCCCCATCAGCTGCTCGAGGCTCATCAGCTCGACGCCCATGTGCTTCGCCCGGTCGGCCGACACGAACGGGTCGTAGGCCACGAGCCGCATGCCGAAGGCCAGGGCCCGCTGGGCCACCAGTGCGCCGACCCGGCCGAGGCCGACGACGCCGAGCGTCTTGCCGTGGAGCTCCACGCCCTCCCACTTCGACCGCTCCCACTTGCCGGCCACGAGGGCGGCGTGGGCCTGGGGGATGTTGCGGGCCTGGGCCAGCAGCAGCGCCATGGCCTGCTCGGCGGCCGACAGGATGTTCGACTGCGGTGCGTTGACCACCATCACGCCGCGCTCGGTGGCCGCGGCGACGTCGACGTTGTCCAGCCCGATCCCGGCCCGGCCGACCACGACGAGGTCGGTGCCCGCGGCCAGGACCTCGGCGGTGACGTTGGTGGCCGAGCGGATCACCAGGGCGTTGGCGCCCACGATGGCCTGGACCAGCTGCTCGGGGGTCAGCTCCAGCTGGACGTCGACCTCGTGGCCGGCCTCGGCCAT
>PMFY01000294.1 GCA_003157945.1 Acidimicrobiaceae bacterium
CCGGCGGAGGCGCCAGGCCAGGAACCCGGCCCCGACCAGCACGATGATGGTGAAGAACGACCACATGGCGGCCAGTCCGCCGGCCGACGGATCGCCGCTGAGTCCCAGCTCGTAGCTGGGGACGGCGATGGTGTCGTCGGGCACTTCGACGGCATGGCCGAGGAGCTTGCCCTGGACGACCAGGCGCCCGCTGGTGATCAGGCTCGAGTTCGAGGTGACGAGCGTGATCCGGTTCTGGGTCGTCGGCAGGACCACGTCCCGGTGGCCGACCGGCACCTGGAGCACATGGGTCACCGTGTAGGTGAACCTGCCCGCGCCGTCGACGACGTTGATCCGGTCACCGGTGCGCAACGAGCCGATGGCCCCGAACGGTGCGCCGAACGTCACCCGTCGGCCGGCGATGACCGAATTCCCCACCGANNCCGAACCCGGCATCAGGCCGGGCCCGTTCATGAGGTCGGCGGCGCTGGTGCCCTGGACGACGATCTGGTCGACGCCGATGGACGGGATCTGCAGGACGGCGACCGCACTGCCCTCCGGCGGCAGGTGCCCGTTGACCAGCTTGTACACCGTCAGCGGCTGACCCTTGAGCGAGCCCGCCAGACGTTGCTGATCGCGCGAGGCGGTCAGCGGCGTGAACGCGTAGAGGTAGACCAGGAACAGGGCCAGGAGCCCCGCCACACCCACCAGGGCGAACCCGGTGAGGCGCCGGTAGGGGATGGCCGGGATCGTGATGGTGTGACCGGTCGGCTGCCCGGCGCGCTCGTCGGGCACCCAGGCCTCGTCGAAGCCCTGGGCCGGCACGGGCTCGCCGATCGTCGGTCGGTCCGTGCCCCCCGGCGCCAACGTCGCCACACCGGCGTCCGGGCCCGTCATGACGGTCCTCCGTCGGACCGACGGCGTCGGGCCGCGGCTCCGGGCCCGTACAGCAGCAGCAGGCCGCCCAGGAGGGAGAGGACCGCCAGCACCACGATGGCGGGCAGCAGGTACCGGGTGGTGGCGGCCAGACCCACGAGGAGGAATCCCGACGGGATCGATGCCGGCGGCGCCGCCACCGGGGTCGAACCCGACGAGCCGGAACCCGACGAACCGTTGCCCGAGGACGTCGTCAGGGGCAGTTCACTCGACGGCGTGCTCGTGTAGTTCGACCCGGTGTCGGGATTCGAGTAGTCCGACGAGCCCGACGAGCCGCCGCTGCCGCCCGGTGTGGTCGTCGGGGCCGTCGTCGTGGTGGTGGTCGAGGGAGGTGCCGGCGCCACCGACACGTCGGCGCTGATGTCGGCCAGCGCCGCCTTGTAGATGCTGTCCGGCAGCGGGGCGTACCCGGCGGGCACGGCGTCGGAGTGCGAGTACTCGACCAGGTTGGTCAGCAGCGACTTGACCGCCGTGCCCTCGGCGTTGGACAGCGTCGACGTCGGCACGATGGCGTAGGTGATGTTGGCCAGGGGATAGGCCGCCGGGTCGGTGTCGGCGAAGTTGTTCGTGTACGTGCCGTACGGACAGCTCAGATCCGCCGCCGGGCAGGCCGTGAAGCCGGCGGCGGCCGCTTCGAGGCTGGCCGTGGTCGGTGTCACGAAGTCTCCGGCGGCGTTCTCGAGGGCTGCGGTGGACAGGCCGAGGAACCGGGCCTCGGACGAGTCCATCAGGCCGAAGGCGGCGCACGGCTCCTGGGGGCCACCCGGTGGCGCGGGCAGCACGCCACCGCCGTAGCACCATGTCCGCATGGCCTTGGCCTGGAAGGCGGGCTCCTGGTCGGCGCCGAAGCTGGAGCCGTTGTCCGCCAGGGCGGGCAGCGTCGAGTAGCCCTGGCACTGCGGGAAGATCCACGTCGCCCCCGGGGACGGCGGCCAGACGGTCGAGCCGAGGGGCACCGTGGTCAGCGTGGTCGGTCCCACGTTGGTGTCGGTGACCTTCACCGGGACCGGGTCGGACTGGCCGTTCTCGGCGAGCTGCACCTGGAACGGCGTGTTGGGGGCGTCGCACACCCACTGGGTGGCCTGGTAGCTCGAGCCGCTGGCCACGTTGGAGTTGAACGAGCCGAACGTCTGCACGCCGGTGTCGCCGGTGGGCACCGGGTTCAAGAGCGCGAAGGCGTTGTAGCGCTGCTCGTAGGCGACCTGATGGTTCTTGGTCTTCGTCGCCGGACAGCCGGCCAGGACGGCGCACGTGACCGGCGGGCTGGCGGCGGCGAGCGCCGCCATGAGGTTGTCCGACAGCTCGAACTTCGGCTTCGGCGGGGGCGACGTGGTGCCGCCCGGCGACTGGTACAGCGAGGTCAGCAGGCCGGCCACCATGTTGGGGGTCAGGTCGAACTGGTCGATCGGGAAGTTCTGGCCCTCGTTGGACTCACCGGCCAGGAAGCTCTCGGCGGTGCCGCTGAGGGCGATGGGGATGTACGCGTACGCCTTGCCCAGGAGCGATCCCAGCTGCGACGCGTCCGACGCGTTGTCGACGAAGGCGACCGTCGTGTTGCCCTGCGCGAAGTCCTGGACCACGTGGAAGTCGTCGTTGGAGAGGAACGTCTTGGGCACGACGCCGTTCGTGCCGGTGCACGTCGCCTCGATGGCCGCCGGCAGGAAGTGCTCCAGGCTGTAGGCGTTCTCCATGTCGACCTGGGGGTCGGTGGACGGACACCCCGAGGACTGTCCGGCGAACGTGAGCGGGATGACGGCGGAGTTGTCCGCGGTCACGTCGGGCCCGTTGCCGGCGGCGTTGCCCTGGCCCGGCTCGCCGGTGACGACCAGTTCGCACGGGTCGGCCGCGTTGTCACAGTTGAAGTTCGGCTCGATGCCGTGCTTGTTGGTGATGTCGTGCGCCGGGATCAGGCTGTTGCCCTCCCCCGCCGGGTCGTAGAACACCGGGTACGACAGGGACGTGAGGTTGTTCGTGGAGGCATCGTCGGTGACCGGCACCGTGGTCGGGGTCAGTGGCTGGGTCTCCCACGTGCCGTTGAGGCAGGTGGGGTCCGAGGATGAGCTGGTGGCGGAGCAGAAGGCCACCCGGATGCTGCCGGTCGGGTCGAAATTCGTGGCCGTCAGGTAGACGTACTGACCGTCGGCCAGATTCGTGTTGGGCTCGACGTCGACGGTCGGGCAGTTCGTGGTCCGGCCGGCCGGACAGGGCAGGACGATCTGGCAGCCGGCGTTGCCGTCGGCGGCGCACGGCGTGGACGCCCCGGCACTGGCCGAGCGCGTGGACGGCGACGCCGTGACGCCGACGACCACGATCGAGGCCACACCCAGCAGCACGGCCAGGGAGACGTGCAGGCTCCGCGAGCGGCGCCCCGTGGACGGGCGGCGCGCCGTGGATCGGCGACGGCCCGTGGATGACGGTGTGCGGACGGACATCGTGTCCTCGGTTCCTTTCGTGCCAGCTGTCGCGTCGTCGGATGGGTCGACGGGTCGGTGGGTCATCGGCTCAGTTCCCGGTCGGCGGCTCGGTAACGGCCACCGCGGCCTGACGCCGGCGGTTGATGCGCATGGCGATCAGCGGTGGGACGAGGATCAGCCCGAGCACGAGGAGTGCCCACCCGGCGTACTCGGCGAACTGGGGATGTCCGACGGCGTCCGTCGCCGACACCAGGGCATCGGCCCGCTCGTACTGGTTGGGACCGCCCACCCCCAGCTTCCGCACGATCTGGCCGTTCACCACGGTGTAGCCCTCGGCGGCCAGCTGCGGCGTGAGCCCGGCCGCCGCCTCCTGGGCGGCCAGCGAGCTGCCGCCGGAGCCGGAGCGACCGCTGGAGCCGGACTTCGACCCGGACTTCCCTCCGGCGGCCGCGCCGCCACCGCCGCCCGCGCCCCCACCGGTCGTCGAAGGGGAACCGCCGCCCCCGATGCCGCCGCCGATGACTCCCTGGACCACCGGCGAGCCGGGCAGCGGGATCTCCCCGTCGACGTAGGGGTTCTTGCAGTCGGCCGCCGACACCGGTGGCGGCTGCTGGCCACCGTTCATGCGGCCGATGGCGTTGAAGTCCTCCTGGACGAGGACGGGGGGAAGGGGCGAGTAGCCGAGGTTGGCCATCTTCTCCTGGCCCCCGCAGGCCAGGAAGGAGACGAACTGCCCCAGCGCCTGACCCTTCTGGGGGGCGAACGGCGACGTCGGCCCGGTCGGGTTCGATCCCGGGACGCCGGTCGGGTTGGCGGCGCACGCCGTGTGCTGGGCACCGGCCAGGGCCGGCGTGCACGGGGCCACGATGTAGCTGTAGGCCGACAGCGGGTAGGCGTTGGGCAGGGGGTTCGTGTAGACGTTCGTGAGGTCCTGGGTGAGGTCCGGATGGAGCAGGGCGGCCTCGAGGGCGGTCGCCACGTTGAGCGACGTGGGCTGCACGCTCGCCCCGGACGCATTCGCCAGGTTGGCGACCGGGAGGTTGTGCTCCTTGGCGTAGGCGGTCTCCACGTAGGTGATGGACCCGACACTGGCCAGCGCCGACACGTAGTTGGCCGCGTTGTCGGAGCCGGACTGGCCCACCGGGTTGTTGGCCGACCAGCCCGGGTAGACCGACGGGTCCACATGGACGCTCGACGAGGGCACCGGCCAACTCGCCGACGGCTGGCCGGAGTTGCCGGACTGGAACGCGTTCTGCGCCGCCGTGAAGTTGCCGCCGTCCTCGTGGAGCAGGTAGTCGCTCAACAGGTAGTTCTCGCCCGAGGCGTCGAGTCGGTAGACCGGGTGGATCGTCTGGTCGGGCAGGTCGCCGGCCAGCTGGGGATTGGCCTTGGCGATGGCGGACGAGTTCCAGTTGGTGATCTCGCCGAGGAAGATCTGGTCGATCAGCTGCGGGTCGAGGTTGAGGTTGGTGATGCGCTGGCCGTCGTTGCCGTTGAGGTTGAACATGAACGCCAGGCCACCGGCCACGTCGGGGAGGTACTGGTACGGCTGCGACGGGTAGTAGGTCGACTGCTCGGCGCTGTAGGGGATGTCCGAGGCGGCGAAGTCGATCTGGTTCTGACCGAAGTTGTTGAGGCCGATCACCGAGGACGACACCTGCCAGTTGATGTTGAGGCCGTACTGGATCGACGACTGACCCACCCACTGCTGGATGGCCACGGACGCGAAGCTCGAGCCGGTGGACTGCATGGAGGGACTGGCCCCCGCGGGCACGGCACCCCAGAGCTGGACGGCCGCCGCCAGGACCACGAAGGTCCCGAGGACGACACCCGGTCGACGCGCCCGGCGGGCGCGTCGTTCAGCCGAACTGGCCATTGACATAGTCGAACGTCCTCTGGTCGCTGGGTTCGCCGAAGATCTTCTCGGTCCGGCCGGACTCGATGACGCGCCCGGGCTGGTTCTCCTCGGCGAGGAAGAACGCACAGTGGTCGGACACGCGTTGGGCCTGCTGCATGTTGTGGGTCACGATGACGACGGTCACCTCGCCGGCGATCTCCTTGATCGTCTGCTCGATGCGCAGCGTCGACGTGGGGTCGAGGGCGGAGCACGGCTCGTCCATCAGCAGCACGCGGGGCTTGACGGCCAGCGACCGGGCGATGCAGAGGCGCTGCTGCTGCCCACCGGAGAGGGCGCCACCGAGCTCGCCGAGGCGGTCCTTGACCTCGTTCCACAGGCCGGCCTTGGCCAGGGACTCCTCGATGAGGCCGTCCTTGTCCGGCGTCGAGACCCGCGAGAACTTGAGGCCGGCCAGCACGTTCTCGGCGATGGTCATGGCCGGGAACGGGTTCGGCTTCTGGAAGACCATGCCGATGTGGCGGCGGGTCTCCATGGCGCGCTGGCCCGGACCGTAGATGTCGACGCCGTCGAGCTTGACCGAGCCGGCCAGTTGGGCGCCGGGCACGACCTCGTGCATGCGATTGAGGATGCGCAGGAAGGTCGACTTGCCGCAGCCGGACGGCCCGATGAGGGCGGTCACCCGGGACTGCTCCATCACGAGGTCGACGGACTCGAGCACGAGCCGGCCGCTGAACCACGCACAGACGCCTTCGGCGTCGATCTGGCCCGGCTCACCCAGCACGTGGGTGCCGGTGAACGCGGCCGGGCGGTCCGGGTCGACCGAGGTGGGTGGGAAGGTGGTCGTCATAGGTCGGTGGGCTCCTCCATCGGGATGGGAACGAAGACGCGCGCCAGCAGGTCGTCCTCGGCCGGCCGGTTGTCGCCCCGCCGGCCGCCGCCCTTGCGGCCACGGGGCCGACTGAAGATGCGGGCGAGGACGAAGAGGATCAGCACCAGCGACATCAGGACGAACGCCGCCTGGAAGGCCAGCTCGATGAGGACCGGCTGGGCCTGGCGGACGTCGGACCAGATGACGAGCGGCAGGGCGCCCTGGTCGTGGCTGAAGGGATTCCAGTTGATGACCTGCGAGCCGAACGCCGTGAACAGGAG
Source organism: Acidimicrobiaceae bacterium (assembly GCA_003157945.1). The sequence continues at coordinate 6,337 of PMFY01000294.1, forward strand.
CGGCGCCGTTTCGCCGACGATGCGGGCGATGCCGAGCAGGACGGCGGTGACCACGCCCGAGCGCGCCGTCGGCAGCACGACCGACCAGACCGTCCGCCACTCGGGGGCGCCCAGCGCCTGGGACGCCTCGCGCAGCCCGCTGGGGACGACGCGCAGCACCTCCTCGACCACCCGGGTGACCGACGGCAGGAGGATGACCACCAGCGCCAACGATGCGGCGAAGCCCGAGTAGTTGAGGACGTGGGTCAGGATCAGCATCGAGTAGATGAAGATCCCGGCCACCACCGACGGGGTGCCGCTCATGGCGGTCACGACGGTCCGCACGGTGCGGGAGCCGAACCCCTTCACCTCGTTGAGGTAGATGGCCGTGGCCACGGCGAACGGCACGCCGATGGCCACGGCGATGAGCACCTGCTCGACGGTGCCGATGATGGCGTGGAGGACCCCCACCTGGCCGAGCGCGTTGGGGTCGGCCACCTGGAAGTTCTTCTGGTCCTTGGTGAACAGCGACCCCCAGTGGATCGACGGCAGGGCTTTGGCCGCGACCCAGATCACGATGAAGAGGACGAGGCCGATCACGAGCAGGGCGGCGCTGACCACGACGACACCCACCACCCGGTCCGTCGCCACCTGGCGCTCGATGACCTGGGCGGTGCCCAGCCACGTGAGCGCCAGGAAGGTGAGGTACCAGGCGACCAGGAAGCCGAGGCCACCCGACAGGGACGTCAGCTGGTAGAAGACGATCCAGACCAGGCACAGGGCCGAGAAGGCGGACGCCACCAGGAGGAAGACGTCCTCGGCACCGAAGGCACTGGGCCGGATCGGCGAGGGCAGACGGCGTGGTCGGGGCGCGGTCGGCGGCCCGGAGGGGCCGGAGCCGGCTCCGGCCC
>PMFY01000388.1 GCA_003157945.1 Acidimicrobiaceae bacterium
GCATGCGCGTGATCGCCGTACCCGAGGCAAGCGAGCGCAGGCTTCCTGCCTTCGCCATCGCCGACGCCGTCCTCGGGGCGGCCGGGCTCGGCGATCTCGGCCGCCATGCCCCCGACACCGACCCGCGATGGCGCAATGCCGACAGCATGGAGATCCTCGCCCGCATGCTCAGCCTGGCCGAGGATGCCGGCTGGGTGCCGGTCAATGCCGACTGCACGGTGGTGGCCGAGCGACCCCGGCTGGCTCCGCACGTGCCGGCGATGACCGAGCGGCTGGCCGGGGCACTGGGCGCTCCGGTCAACGTGAAGGCCACGCGGGCAGAGGGACTCGGTGCGCTGGGTCGGGCCGAGGGTATCGCCTGCACCGCAGTGGTGCTGCTGACCGCGGTGCCCGGTGCCGGGCGTCCGGATGGTTCCGAGCAGTCCGGGGGCACGGCTCCCGGGGACGGGGAGGTCCGATGAGTGCGGCTCCGGCAGGCGGCGGCAGGGGGAAGCGCTCACGTGCACCGGCCCCGAAGGGCGGCGCACGTGGGGGATCCAAGCCCACGGGACGCGAGGCCAAGGCGGCCTGGATGAAGGCCAAGGACGCCGGCGGAGGGCGCGGCGGACGGGCCGCACCGGCGGCGAGGGGTGCCGGCCGGGCGCCCGTCAACGACCGGGGGCGCGGACCGGGTGGAGCGAAGGAGGGCCCGGTCCGCCGTGGGCCGAAACACGCCGGTCTGGGGGGCGACCAGGTGGAGGGCCGTCAGGCCGTACGCGAGCTGCTGAGCGCCGGCCGTCGCCCCGTGACCACGCTGCTGGTGGCCGAGGGCATGGACGCCGCCGAGATCCTGGACGACATCGAGGCCCTGGCGGCCAGACGCCGGGTCAAGGTCGACTACGTCTCCCGCAAGCGGATCGACGCCGCGGCCCGCACGGACGGGTCCCAGGGGGTCGTGGCCCTCGCCCGGCCCATCGAGGAGACCGCACTCGACGACCTCTGCCAGCCCACCAAACGGGGCCGGGTGCCGTTCCTGCTGGTGCTGGACGGCATCACCGACCCCCACAACCTGGGCGCGGTCCTGCGGAGTGCCGAGTGCGCCGGCGTGACCGGTATCGTCCTGCCCCGCCACCGTTCGGCCCACCTGTCGCCCACGGTGGCCAAGGTCGCCGCCGGCGCCATCGAGTACCTGCCCATGGCCCTGGTGGCCGGTGTCCCGACGGCGCTGCAGCAGCTGTCGTCGCTGGGCGTCGTCACGGTCGGACTGGTCGGGGAGGCCCCGACCTCGCTCTACGACCTGCCGCTGGGGGACCAGCCGGTGGCCCTGGTGCTCGGCTCCGAGGGGTCGGGCCTGGCCGCGCTCACCCGGCGGCGGTGCGACGAGCTCGCGGCCATCCCGCAGCACGGGACGCTGTCCTCGCTCAACGTCGCCACGGCCGGCGCCATCGCCTGCTTCGACGTGGCCCGGCAGCGCTCGGCCACGGGGGGTTGACGAGTGCCCGGGGCGGTCAGACCTCCTCGACCGTCACGCCCTTCCAGAAGGCCACGCGGTCGGTGATCTCCGCGGCTGCGTCCTTGGGCTCCGGGTAGTACCAGGCGGCGTCCTCGTTGCGGGTGCCGTCCACCACCACGGTGCGGTAGCTGGCCGTCCCCTTCCAGGGACAGACCGTGTGGGTGCCGCTGGACTCGAAGTACTCGTCGCGCACGTCCGCCGACGGGAAGTAGTGGTTCCCCTCGACGACCACGGTGGCGTCGCTCTCGGCCAGGACCGTGCCGTTCCATGTCGCTCGGATCGTCATGTACCGTACAACGCCGGGCGGCACGGGCCTGTTCCCGATCCGGTGACGGAGCCGGAGCGGGCCCGGAGCCGGGCCCGGANNCCGGATGTGGAGCCGGAGCCGGAGCCGGGCTCAGTGGAGACGGGCGAGGGTGAGGACGAACTCGTCGCCGTCGGCCACCCACGAGTCCTCCACGACCAGGCCGCACGCCTCGAGCTCGTCGCGCAGGGCCTCGACGGAGAACTTGGTACTGAGCTCGGTCAGCATCTCCTCGCCGGCGGCGAACCCGACCTCGAGGTCGAGGTCGGCCACCCGGACCCGGCAGTCGTCGAGCGAGCGGAGCCACATCTCGATCCGGTGCTCGGCCTCGTTCCAGCGCGCCACGTGGGCGAAGCGGTCCGGCGCGAAGTCGGCGCCGAGGTCGCGGTTGAGGACGCGCAGCACGTTGCGGTTGAACTCGGCGGTGACCCCGGCGGCGTCGTCGTAGGCGGCCACGAGGCGGGCACGGTCCTTGATGACGTCGGTGCCGAGCAGCAGGCAGTCACCGGAGCGCATGGTCGCGGCCAGGCCGGCCAGGAACGTCGTCCGTTGGTCGGGCGCGAAGTTCCCCACCGTGCCGCCGAGGAAGGCGAACAGCCGGCGGTCGGGCGCGTCGAGGTGGTCGAGGTGGGCGTGGAAGTCGCCCACGACGGCCCGGACGGCCAGGCCCGGGTACTCCTCGGACAGCGCCACCGCCGCCTCCCACAGGGTCGTGTCGCTGACGTCGAGCGGGATGTAGGTGCCCAGCCGGCCGCTGTCCCGCATGGCGTCCAGCAGTACCCGGGTCTTGTCGCAGGTGCCGGCACCCAGCTCCACCAGTACGTCGGCACCCGCTCCGGCGACCATGTCCTTGGCGTGCGCCTCCAGGATCGAACGCTCGGCCCGGGTCGGGTAGTACTCGGGCAGGCGGGTGATCTCGTCGAACAGCCGGCTGCCCCGGTCGTCGTAGAAGTAGACGGGAGGGAGCTGCTTGGGCGAGGACGTCAGACCGGACCGCACGTCCGCCTCCATGGCGGAGCGCAGGTCGGCCGGTGTCAGGTGCACCTCGATGGTGGGGGGGATCACAGTGTCCATGGTCTCCGTGGGGGGTCGGCGGCGTCCGGTCGGCAGGGTGCCGTCCCGGTCGGGGGCTCAGGCGTTACGGGCCAGACGCAGCCCGCTGAAGGCCCAGCGGGCCGAAGGGGGGAAGAAGTTGCGATAGGTGGCCCGGACGTGGTCCGCAGGGGTGGCGCACGACCCACCGCGCAGCACGTACTGGTTCACCATGAACT
>PMFY01000281.1 GCA_003157945.1 Acidimicrobiaceae bacterium
AAGTCCATGTCGATGTCGGGCATCTGGATGCGCCCGGGGTTGAGGAAGCGTTCGAAGAGGAGGTCGTACTTGATGGGGTCGAGGTCGACGATCTGCAGGCAGTAGGCGACGCAGCAGCCCGCCGCCGAGCCGCGCCCCGGGCCGACGCGGATGCGCTGGGACCGGGCGAACCGGATGAGGTCCCAGACCACGAGGAAGTAGGCGGAGAACCCCATGTTGGAGATGACCTCGAGCTCGTAGTCGAGACGCTCCATGACCGCCGCCGGGATGGGCAGGCCGTAGCGCTCCTTCGCCCCCTCGATGCTGAGGTGGCGGAGGTAGGCGGCCGCCCGGACCTCGTAGGTGTCGCCGACGAACTCGTCGGGCACGGGGAACTGGGGGAGGCTCGGCTTGCCGAAGTCGATCTCGACGTTGGCCCGCTCGGCGATCAGCAGCGTGTTGTCACAGGCCTCGGGCAGCTCGCGGAACAGGTGGCGCATCTCGGCGGCGGACTTGAGGTAGTGCTCCTCGCCCTCGAACTTGAACCGCTTGGGGTCGTCGATGAGGGCGCCGGTCTGCACGCAGAGCAGCGCGTCGTGGGCGACGTGGTCCTCGCGGTGGGTGTAGTGGCTGTCGTTGGTGGCCAGCAGCGGCGCCCCGATGCGGTGGGCGATCTCCACCAGCGCGGGGTTGGTCTTGTGCTGCTCGGGGAGTCCGTGGTCCTGGATCTCGACGAACAGGTTGCCCTGGCCGAAGATGTCCTGGAGGCGGCCGGCCAGCATCTCGGCCTTGACCCGGTCGTCGGCCAGCAGGGCCTGGAGGACGACGCCGCCCAGGCAGCCGGTCGTGGCGATGAGGCCCTTGGCGTGGCGCTCCAGGAGCTCCCAGTCGAGCCGGGGCTTGTAGTAGTAGCCCTCGAGGTAGGCGGCCGACGACAGTTTCAGGAGGTTGCGGTAGCCCTCGTTCGATTCGGCCAGGAGGGTCAGGTGGTAGTAGAGCTTCTCGCCCCCGCCGGCATCGCCTCCGGTGTCGTCGACCTTGCCCCTGCGCACCGGCCGCTCGTGACGTGACTCGGCGGCCATGTAGGCCTCGGTGCCGATGACCGGGTTGATGCCGGCCTTGCGGCAGGCGGCGTAGAAGTCGAGGACCCCGTACATGTTGCCGTGGTCGGTGATGCCGAGGGCGGGCATGCCGTCCTCGACGGCCGCCTGCACGAGGTCGGACACCCGCGCCGCCCCGTCGAGCATCGAGAACTCGGTGTGGGTGTGGAGATGGGTGAACGACCGTGCTGCCAAGTTCCTGCGTGCCCTTCGGTGGTCGGTCGGCCGGCCCGTGGAAGCGCCCCGGGGGGCTGTCCACAGGCTGTGGACGAGTTACAGCGGTGTGATTCCGACGATAGCGCGCACGGACCCCGCCGGCGGAGGTGGCCTGCTGACCTGGGACGGCGTCCGGGCCACGGGGCCGGGCGACGTCGGCCGGGTCGCCGGGGGCCTCGGACGTCGCCCGGACGAGGCGCCCGACACCGGTCAGGCGCCCGCGGTGCGGAGAGTGGTGAGCCCGCGGGCGACGTCGGCGAGGTGGTGCGTCGAGTCGTGGAGCGCATGCTCGAGCAGGCGCCGGACCGAACTCCGCGACGTGCCGACGGTGATCCCGAGGTGCCACGCCGACCCGCCGGCGGTGCGGGCGGCGTCGGCCATGGCCGAGGCGGCCGCCGACAGCGCCCGGACCACGGCCACCGGGTCGGCGGTCCCGTAGGTGGTGGCCGCGGCGTCGAGCAGTGCGTCGCTCTCGACGCCGGGAAGGACGGGCTCGGCCCCGGTCAGCGCCTCGTCCACGGCCCACCGGTGGAGCTCGGTGATGTCCCGGCTGTGGGCGGCGTACTCGATCGCCGACCAGGTGTCCGGCTCCGGGCGCATCCGGAGCAGGTCGCCCGCCCCGTCGAGCAGGCGGCCCTAGCGCGCGCCGAGCCCGGACAGGGCGTCGAGGAGGTCGGCCCCGTCGAACGCGGCTCCGTCGAAGCCGCAGGCCGCGCACGTCTCGTGCTCCTCGGCCCGGTGGTCGTGTGCCGGGTCGTGCCCCGGAATCCGGTCCTGCGGCACGCGGTCCCTCCCCTCGGGTCGTCCGGGCCAGTATGGCGCGGGCGACGGGGGCGGGATCGTGCCAGGATCGGTCCCATGCCCGACCGACGCCTCGACGTGTCCCGCACGATTCCCGCCCCGCCGGCGGCGGTGTTCGCGGTCCTGTGCGACCCGTCGGGCCACGTCGCCATCGACAGCTCGGGCATGCTCATGTCCGCGTCCGGCGGCCCCGTCGGTGCGGTGGGCGATTCGTTCGTCGTGCACATGGACCGCGAGGCCTTGAACGACTTCCCGCTGGGGGAGTACGACGTCACCGTGTCGATCACGGCGTTCGAGCCCGACCGCCGGATCGCCTGGACGGTGCTCGGGGCCATCGAGCCGCCGCTCGGTCACGTCTACGGCTACGTGCTCGAGCCGGTCGAGGGCGGGACGCTCGTCACCTCGTACTACGACTGGTCGGACGCGGACCAGGTGTGGCTCGACGCCGACATCTTCCCGATCCTGTCCGAGGGGGCGCTGCGGGCCACGCTCGGGATCCTGGCCCGCACGGTGGCCGCGCGCTGAGGACCGGGTCGCCGGGTCGGGGCGTAGGGTGACGTGATGCCCGAACCGGAGGAGACCTCCTCGCCCGAACGGCACGCGGATCCGGATCGGCCGGCGGTCCGCGGGCCCTGGTCGCACGCCGAGGTCGCCGACTTCCTCGCCGGATCGGTCATTCCGATGCGGATGAGCGTGGCGACGGACTCGGGCTGGCCCATCGTGGTGTCCCTCTGGTTCGTGTCCGACGGTCCCGAGCTCCTCGCGGCCACCCGACCGACGTCCACCCTGGTGCGCTGCCTCGAGCGGCGACCGCGCTGCGGCTTCGAGGTGGCCGGTGACACGCCGCCGTACCACGGGGTGCGGGGCCGGGCCACCGTCACCCTGGACCGTGGGGCCGGGGCCGCCACCCTCGACCGACTGCTCGTCCGCTATCTCGGCGGACTGGACAGCCCCCTGGCCGGAACGCTGCGCGCCGCGGCCGACGACGAGGTCTGCCTGCGCCTGCGTCCGGTGGCCCTCTCCACCTGGGACTACCGGGACCGGATGGCGGCGAGCCTCGGATCCGGCTGACCGGCGTCCGGGGTCGGCACAGGTTCGCCGGCGGACGCGGCGGACGCGGCGGCGGCGGCGAGACGATCTACAGGTAGGTGCCGGGGCGGCCGACGTTGCCGTCGCCCCCGGCCAGGGACCGCTGGCGCATCTCGTCGAGCTGGGCCCGGGCCGCCACCTGCTGGGCGACCAGGGTCGCCTGGATGCCGTGGAAGAGCCCTTCCAGCCAGCCCACCAGCTGGGCATGGGCGATGCGCAGCTCGGAATCGGACGGGGTGGGGGAGTCGAAGGGGATCGAGACCCGGTCGAGCTCCGCGGCCAGGTCGGGTGACAGACCTTCGGCGAGCTCGCGTACCGACTGCTCGTAGATCTCGCGCAGGCGCCCCCGACTGGCCTCGTCGAGCGGGGCCTGGCGGACCTCCTCCAACAGCTGCTTGACCATGGAGCCGATGCGCAGCAGCTTGGCCGGCTGCTCGATGGACTCGGTGGTGTCCCCGTCCCCGCCCGGGGTCTCACCGTCCGGGCCGGCCGGGGTGAGCATGGGGACGTCCACGACCTCCGGGTGCAGGGCCCCCTCGGCCGGGGTGGTGGGCACGGTGTCGTCGGGCACGGTCATCCTCCTCGCAGCGCCACCAGGGGCACCAGCATCTCGTCGGTGGTCAGCGATCCGTGGCGGCAGGCGAGCCGGTTCTCGCCGGTGTCGGCGGGGTCCACGAAGGCGATGGGTGCGAACGGGATCAGCGCGACGTCGCCGAGACGCGCGGCGAACCCGTCGCCCAGCGGGCCGCCGAACCAGCCGTCGCCCTCCAGCCGGTCGCGGGTGCGGACCCAGGTGGTGTCGCCGTAGCGCTCAGCGCACAGGGCGAGGAGGTCGTCCGTCGCCCCGGGGCGGGCGTGGAGCCAGCGGAACCGACCCTCCCCCGAGAGGAACTCGACCATGTCCATGGCGTCGGCGCCGAGGAGCTCGACGCGGGGACCGACCTCGATCTGCCCGTGGTCGGCCGTGACCAGGAGCACGGCTTCCGGGGGCAGCACCCCGACGACGTCGGCGACGACCTTGTCGACGGCGACGAGCTCGGCGTCGTAGTGGGCACCGAAGCCGTGGGCGTGGGCCACCTTGTCGATGCCGTCGTAGTAGGCGTAGACGAACGGGTCGCCGGCCCCCAGGCGGGCCGCCACCTCCACCGCCAGCGACGACGGGACCCGGTAGTCGTGCAGCGGCGAGTCGCCGAGGTGGGCGGCGGTGAAGCCGGTGCCGCCGAACTCGCCCTTGGAGACCACCGGGACCCGGTGGGAGGCGCCGGGGAACGGCCCGAGGGGCTGGTAGTCGGCGGCGGGCACCAGGCGGCGGGCGTCCCGGCCGGTGCCGGTCCCGAGCGTCCACTTGAGGACGTTCATGATCTCGTCGCCGGGGGCGCTCAGCCGGTAGCCGATGAGCCCGTGCTGGGCGGGGGGGCACCCGGTGGTGATGGAGGTGAGGGCGCAGGCGGTGGTGGTGGGGGCCACCGAGGTGATGGCCTTTTCGGCACCGTCGGCGCCGGCCAGCGTGGGCACCAGGTCGGCGTGGGCCCGGAGCTGCTCCCAGCCCAGACCGTCGACCACGAGCAGGACGATCTGGCGGGCGTGCTCGGCCACCTCCGGGATCCAGTCGGCCCCGTCGGGCGACGTCGCCGTCCCGGTCACGATCCGGGGCACGAGGTTGGCGATGCACCCGCCGGCGTAGTCGGGCAGCCTCGGCTCGGTCGCGTTCGTGTCGTCGGCCGTGGGTGCGGAGGAGGGGGCGGACATCGGCATCGACTGTAGGCGAGCCGGAGGGGCCGCCGGTCCGCAGTGCGGCCACCCGCACCAGGAGCACCGCCATGACCACGCCGAAGAGCACCAGGTCCACCTGGGTGGTGTCGGCGAGGTTCCACACCAGGATCTCCTGGACCACCCCCAGCACGATCGCCGACACGAAGGCCAGGGTCAGGCTGGTCATGGCGCCGACGATGGCGGCGGTGAGGCCCAGGAGGAGGAGCTCCGGACTGAGCACCTCGGTCAGCGACGAGGTCTGGCCCGGCGACGCCAGGACCGCCGTGAAGGCGGAGAGCACCCCGGCGATGGTCCACGCCACCGTGGAGGTGCGACGGGTCCAGACCCCGGACAGGCGCGCCGAGTCACGGTTCTCGGCCATGGCCCGCATGGCCAGGCCCCACGTGGACCAGCGGACCAGCGCCGCCAGGCCGATGGCGACCAGAGGGGCGACGACCAGGGTCATCACCTCGCCCGGCGTGAAGACGTACGAGCCGATGCGGAAGGAGACGTCGAAGGGGACGGGGAACGGCTTGTACAGGTTCGCGGGGCGGATGAACGGCAGGGCGGTGAGCACGAACAGGACCTGGCTGAGTCCGATGGTGGCCACCATGACCAGTACCCGCGGGCGGTCGGCCAGGCGGCGCAGCAGGAGCTCGCTCAGCGCGCCGACGGCCGCCGCCATCCCGAGGGCCAGCGCCAACGAGAACCAGTACTCGAAGCCGAAGTCGTAGAAGCACTTGACCAGGAACACCGCCGCCACCACGCCGAGCTGGCCCTGCGCGAAGTTGAGGATCCGATTGGTCTTATACACGAGGACCAGGCCCAGGGCCAGCAGTCCGTAGCCGAGCCCGGTGATGACCCCCTGGACCAGGACGAAGCTCGGCACCGACATCGTGATCCCTACCCGAGTCCGTCCGCCGCGGCCCCGAGGAACACCGGGCGGAGCAGGTCGTCACGCTCGAGCAGGTCGACGGTGCGACCGTCGAAGCGGACCTCCCCGCGCTCGAGGAACACCGCCCGGTCGGCCAGGCGCATGGCCCGGTTGATGCTCTGCTCGACCAGCACCACGGTGGTCCCGGAGGCGTTCACCTCGCGCACGATCCCCATCAGCCGGTCCACGGCCATCGGGGCCAGGCCGAGGGCCAGCTCGTCGATGAGCAGCAGGCGCGGCTCGATCATCATCACCCGGGCCAGGGCCAGCATCTGCTGCTCACCCCCGGACAGCGCGCCGGCGGGCTGCCGCAGCCGGGCCGCCAGTTCGGGGAACCGGTCGAGGGCCTCGTCGAAGGCGGCGCGCGCGCGCGGCCCGCGGCCGCGCAGGGTGTACGAGCCGATCTGCAGGTTGTCCCGCACGGTGAGCCCGGGGAAGGACATCTTCCCGCCCACCAGCAGCCCGACCCCCTGGCCGATGATCTGCTCGGGTTCGAGGAACGTGCAGGTGACGCCGAAGACCCGCACGACCCCGCGGTGCGGGTGCTCGAGACCGGCCACCGTGCGCAGCAGCGTCGACTTGCCCGCTCCGTTGGTCCCGAGCAGGGCCACCACCTCCCCCTCGGCCACGTCGACGTTGACGTCGAACAGGACCTGGTTGGCGCCGTAGTACACGTCGAGGTTGTGCACCTGCAGCGCCGGCACCCGGTGCTCGGCGTGTCGGCGCAGACCCTCGGCGTGACGTTCCAGGACGTCCTCGATGACGAGGGTGATGTCGCGGCGCACGTAACGCGAGCCGACCAGGAGCATCACGCCGCCGATCACGCAGACCGGTCCGATCACGGTCAGCGCCGCGGTCGGACCGTTCCGGAACCCGACGGCGTCGCTGACCGCCCCGAGCAGCACGCCGCCGGCGAATCCGCCGAAGATGAGGGCGGAGACACCGAACAGGGCGAAGCAGATGGTGCGCATCTCCGGGGGCGCCGTCGCCGCCAGGGTGAGGAAGATGCAGATGGCCAGCGGGGAGATGGCCGCCGTGGCCAGCAGCTGGACGGCCACCACCATCCAGAGCTCGGGCAGGTAGAGCGAGGTCACGAAGAGCACCCCGTAGGCGGCGATGCAGATGCCGGCCACGATCAGCGGCCGCTCCGGCGACCGTCGGAACATCCGGTCGCCGATCACGTAGGCCACCGGGAGCCCGACGAAGGCGGCCAGTCCGATGATCGAGTACACCTCGCTGCGCTGGGCCGTATCGAGGCCCCACCGGCGGGCGAAGTAGAGGCTCCCGAAGAGCGGTCCCCCGGTGCCGGCGAACCCCAGGATGGCCACCGCCACCAGCTCGAAGTAGATCGAGCGGATCCGCAGCAGCCGGGTCACCGCCGAACCCAGCAGCACCCGGGGGGCCTGGTCCTGCTGGGTGTGGACGTCCATCCCCGACGCCTTCAGGATGTGGCTCGACTCGTTCTGCCCCTTGTCCGGCTCGTGCAGCGTGAACAGGGACAGGGCGAGGGGGATCCCGGCCAGGGCGATGAGCATGCCCCACCGCCAGCTGTGACCGACGGTGACCACCAGTCCGAAGAGCAGGATGCCGAGGGTCAGCGAGATCGGGTCCGACAGGTTGTGCCAGCTGAATATCCGGCCCCGCGCCTCGGTGGGGTAGGCGTCCGACAGGTAGGAGTTGTGCACCGTCTCGCTGACGTAGAACCCCACCGACGCCAGCAGGTAGAGGAACGTGAACGCCCAGACGTTCGGGGCCAGGGCCATGAGCGGGGCCACCACCGAGAACGCCAGCAGGGCCACCCCGGCCACCACCTTGCGGCTGCCCCGGTCGGCCCAGAGCGCCAACGGCACGGCCCAGAGCAGCTGGGCCACCGAGGCGACGAAGACCATGGCCCCGAGCGCGGCGTCGTGGATGTGGAAGGAAGTCTCGAGATTGCTGCCGATGATCGAGATGCCGTTGCCGAAGGTGTCCGGCACCACGGCCGCGGCGGTCAGCAGGACGAGCGGGGCGTAGCCGTACTGGCGGAGGATCCCGATGAGCGGAGGCGGCCTGCCCTCCCCCGTCCCGGGCATCACCGCCAGGTCGGCGACGCGGTCGGAGGTGCCCGACCGGGCCACCACCTCGGCCAGCAACTCGTCGGGAACCGCGAAGTCGAACCGCACCTGGTCGCCCATTGACCGGGAACCCTATCGCCGGGAGCCCGTCCCGTCCCGGGTCGTCACCGGGGCCCGGACGGTACGGCACCCACCAGAGCCCGGGCGACCCGGTCGGCGCCGGCCCGCAGGTCGCCGTAGCGCCCGACCACGGTCGGATCGGGCACGAGCTCCCCCACCACCGGATCCAGGTCCTCGAGGTCCCACGGCTCGCCCACGGCACCGGAGGCCAGCAGGGCCGCTCCGGTCGAGGCGGCCTCCCCCGACCGACGGATGCGGGCGGACAGGCCGGTGGTCCCCGTGAGCACCTCCCCCCAGACCGGGGTCGCCGCCCCGCCGCCGGCCAGGCCCAGCCCGGTGGGACCCGGCCCGGTCCCACCGGATCCCCGCCGGCCGGTCGGGGCCATCGCCTCCAGGCAGCGCTGGACATCGAGGGCGACCGCCTCGAACACGGCCCGGGCCAGATCGGCCGGACCGTGGGACCCGGACAGTCCGACGAACGCCGCCCCCACCCCGGGCTGCCACCACGGGGCGCGGGCGCCCCCCAGCCACGGCACGGCGGTCACGCCGTGGGCCCCCGGGGGGCTTGCGGCGGCCAGTGCGGCGAGTTCGGTGGCGGACCGACCGGACAGCCGCCCGAGCCAGGACAGGAGCGACCCGGCCGCCGACAGCCCACCCTCGAGCTGCCAGCCCCCGAGGGCGGACCGGGTCGCCACCAGCCCGGGGGGCGCCGGGTCCGGCCGCCCCTCCACCGGCCGCGAGACGTTGGCGGTCGTCCCCCAGCTCACCATCGGTCGCCCGGCGGTGGCGCCGGTCCCGAGCACCTCGCACTGGCGGTCACCGGCCCCGATGACCACCGGGACACCGGCCGGGAGTCCGAGGTCCCCGGCGACGCGCGGGTCGGTCCCACCGGTCACCCGGTCGGAGGGGACGACCGGGGGGAGGCGGTCGGCCACGGGTCCGGCCACCGTGCCCGACACGGTGCCGTCGGGCCCGTAGCTCCCGGTCAACGAGGCCAGGGTCGGGTCGGTGGCCACCGAACCGGTGAGCCGCCACGCCACCACGTCCCTCGGCGCCAGGATCCAGCGGCAACGAGCCAGCTCGTCGGCGCGGTGGGCGGCCACCCAGTCCAGCGTCGAGAGCACCCAGGTGGTGCCCGGTGCTCGTCCGTCACCCCCCGCCGCGGGCGACGCCCGACCGTCCGACCAGACGATGCCGGGGCCGGTCGGGGTGCCGGCGGCGTCGAAGAGCCCGAACGTCTGGCGGGCCCCCGTGCACCCCACCGCCGTCACCGCCGCCAGCCGCCCCGGGGTCCGGGACTCCAGCGCCGCACAGGCGTCCACCACCGATCTCCACCAGTGCGACGGGTCCTGCTCGGCGCGGTCCGGCGACGGGTGGCGGGTGGTCAGCGGGACGGAGGCCACGTCGACCAGCCCGCCCGGCGCCCACAGTGCCGCCTTGGTCCGGCTCGTCCCGACGTCGAGGGTCAGGATCACCGGCCGTGGACGATCCCGGCCAGGCGTCGGGCGACGGCCCCGGGATCGGGGTCCTCGATCACGGCCCGCCCCACCGCCAGTCCGGCCGCACCGCCGGTCATCACGTCCCGCGCCAGATCCTCGATCGGCTCGGCGAGCCCCTGACGCGGGCCGCCGAGGAAGAGGACGGGGACGCCCACCGAGGCCACCACCCGACCCACCGCCGCCGACCGGTCGTCCCCGGGGGGCTCGTCGGGCACCGGGACCTTCAGGAGCGGGGCGCCCAGGTCGTGGGCGACCACCGCCCCGAGCACCACGTCGTCCACGGCCCGGGAGAGTCGTCCGTCCCGCCACACCACCGGCTCGACCAGCGCCTCGAGGGACAGCGCGTGGGCCTCCTCCAGCACCCGGCCGAGCAGCTCGAGGGCCGCGGCACCACCCGGGTCGTCGGGGGCGATCCGGGTCATCAGCTTCACCCCGGTCCATCCGTCCGCGGCGGCCCGGGTCACCGTGGCCACCAGCCGGTCGTCGAGCTCGAAGGCCGAGCCGGCCAGCCCGGTCCGGTTGAGGGACAGGTAGGTGCGCCGTCCACCGAGGCATCCGCTGCCGGCCAGGTCGACCAGGGGCTGGGCCGTGGCCAGGACGCCGTCGCAGTGGGCCACCGCCGCCGTCAGGGCGCGGAGGTAGTCGTCGTAGCGCTCGATGGTGGGCACGCCGCGGGCGCGGTGGTCGGCGGCCAGGACCAGTAGGCGCCCGCCGGGACCGGTTCCGGCCGGCGTGGTCATCTCGCCGGACCGTCCGGGGCGGACGC
>PMFY01000343.1 GCA_003157945.1 Acidimicrobiaceae bacterium
GAGCTCACCCCGGACGAGCTCCGGGAGACCCTGGTCATGCTGGCCCCCTACGCGGGCTATCCCAACGTCGCCGGACTGGTGGTCCCCTGCGAGGAGGTCATCGGCACGTGGGAGGCCGAGGGCTCGCCGGCGTGGGACGGCGACGAGGGGCCCGGGTAGGGCCGGGGGCGTCCGGGAACCGGTCCGATGTTCACCCTGCGGTTCGACATGCGGGCACCGTCCACCGGTGCCCCGGTGGACGAGCTCTACGCCGCCGCGCTCGAGATGACCAGCTGGTCCGAGGAGCGCGGCGCGGTGGCGGCCATCGTGTGCGAGCACCACGGACAGGCGGACGGGTACCTGCCGTCCCCGATGATCCTGGCCACCGCCCTGGCCGCCCGCACCTCGTCGATCCAGATCGTCCTGGCCGTCCTCGTGCTGCCGCTGTACGAGCCGATCCGACTGGCCGAGGAGATGGTGGTGCTGGACATCATCAGCGGCGGACGCGTCCGGTACGTCTGCGCGGTGGGCTACCGCGAGGACGAGTACGGCATGTTCGGCGTCGACTTCCGGCGCCGGGGTCGTATCGCCGACGAGTGGCTGTCGGTGCTGCTGGCGGCCAAGACGGGTGAGCCGTTCGAGCACGACGGCCGGACCATCCGGGTCACCCCGCGCCCGTTGACACCCGGGGGTCCGTCCGTGTCGTGGGGCGGCGGCAGCGTGGTCGCGGCGCGTCGGGCCGGTCGGAACGGGCTCGGGTTCTTCGCGCAGACGGACGACGAGTCACTCCGGGACGCATTCGAGGACGCCTCGCGCCAGGCCGGCCACGAGCCCGGCTGGTGCTTTCTCCCCCCGAGGGACCTGCCCACGAGCCTCTTCGTCGCCGACGACCTGGACCGGGCGTGGGACGAGCTCGGCCCCCACCTGCTGCACGACGCCCGCAGCTATGCGGCCATGAACGCCGGGGACACCACCACGACCAGCATCTCCTTCGCCGGCTCGGTCGAGGCGCTCCGGGCGGAGGGGAGGAGCCACCGCGTCGTCACCGTGGCGGAGGCGGTCGAGCTGGCCCGGTCGGGCCTCGCGCTGCCGCTGCACCCGCTCGTCGGAGGGCTCCCTCCGGAGATCGCCTGGCGTTACCTCCGCACGGTCACCGACGAGGTGATCCCGGCGCTCTGAGCACTGCGGGGTAGGCGGCCGGACCGGCACCGGTCGTGGCTCCGGCCGAGCCTCAGGTCCCGGCGGCGGCGTACTCCGTCAGGTTCATCGGCTCGTAGTACTTGGTGGTGTCGGCGGTGACCCGTTGCGTGGTCGTCCGGCCGGGCACCGCCTGCAGTGCGCCGGCGATCAGTTCGCAGCGCAGACCGTAGGTCTGATAGCCGGGCTCCCATACCAGCCACACGGAATGTGAGGGACCGGCCCGGTGCAGGAGATGGGTGGCGAACGCCCCCGGGTCGGTGCCTTGGACGGCCTGGGCGTAGTCCACCCAGTCGACGATGCGCGGACCCGTCCCCCGTGGATAGGTCACCAGCTCGTAGCGCTCCGGCTCGACCAGCAGCCGCTGGACACTCGGACCGAGCTGATCCGGGCAGAAGGCGATCACGTCGCCCGGTCGGGCCCGGTTGTTGAGCACCGTCGCCACCTCGGGCGCCTGGGTCCGCTGCGTGTTCACGTTCTGGAACGAGATGGCCAGGCCGGCCGCGACGGCGACGGCCACGAGCACGGCACGGCCCTTCGGATGCAACAGCGTCGTCGCCCCCAGGCCGACGAGCAGCAGGACCGGGAGGAACACGACGGCGGCGTACCGGGACGAGAACGTACTGGACGACAGCAGGCCACCGGTGATGGCCAGCAGCAGGGTGACCACGACGGCGAAGGTCAGGCCGCGTCCCCTCGACCGGGTGTGCAGGTCGAGCTCGATCAGGCGCGTGGACCGGCCGACGCCGAAGAGGGCCAGGGCGGCCAACGCGAAGTAGATCAGGGACAGGACCCGGCCCTGGTTGGTGGCGGTCGCCGACTGCACTCCCTGATTGGCGGTGAACCCCGTGACCGCGTTGGTCAACGCCGCGAAGTTGGCCGGCGTGCCCCAGGGGGTCCCGGTGTGCTTGGACTGGTAGAGGAACGTGGGTACCCAGGGGGCGAACGCCAGGACGCCGACGGCCAGCGCCGCCAGGACCTTGGCCGGGCGCTTCCAGCTGTCGTCGCCGCCCCGGTGGCGGAGCACGACGACCAGCACGAACATCCAGAGTGCCGTGGCCGCCACCAGATAGAGGCCCCAGTACTGCGTGTACAGCAGCAGCGCCGTCACGACGGCCGTGGCCACCAGGTTGCCGGCCCGGGGCTCGGCCAGCCCGCGGTGGAGGGCCAGGAACCCGAGGCCGGTCAGCAGGATGACCAGCGAGTACATCCGCGCCTCGGTCGAGTAGAAGATGGCGAACGGGGCACTCGCCACCAGGACGAGGACGACCCAGGCCGTCACCGGCCCGCCGAGCCGGCGCCCCGCCAGCCAGGCCACGGGCAGGGTGGCCACGCCGATCACGCCGGCGAGCGCCCGGGTGGCCAGGTCGGAGGTCCCGAACACCGACATCCAGAAGTGCAGCAGCACGTAGTAGGCCGGCGGTGCCCCGTCATGGCGGAGAGCCCCGGGGATCGCATGGAGGGGCAGCGACGAGATGTTGACGGTCAGCGCCTCGTCCAGCCAGAGCGCCGAGCGGGTGTCGAACCGGAGCACCAGTCCGACCACCACCACCAGGAACACACCGACCCCGGCGACCACGCGGGTCCGCCCCTGCAGCTGCGGAACCCGCAGAATCCCCCCCGGGTCCTCCTCTGGCATGGGGGCATGGTACCGGGTGTCCGACGTCCCACTGACGGGCCTGGAGCATGGTTGACGCCCCAGTAGGCCACGACTAACTTTTGCGCGTGCGCGGTGGATCAGGTCGGACATCGACTCGCGCCGGCTCCCCTTCTGCCACGCAGTCGTCCCCGTCCACGGCGGACGTCAGCCCCTCCCCGGCGGAAGGTTCCGCGTTCCCCACCAGGGAGTTCGTCGCCTGCGCAGCGGTGGGCGTCGCGGCCGTAGTGGTCACGACACTGGTGGCCTGGTTCGTGAAGTCGAAGGGTGTGAACCTCACCGGAGACGAACCGTCCTACATCATCGAGGCCCAGGCGTACCTCCATCTGAGCCCCCACGTCCTCAGCACCATCCGATCCGACCTGGCCCGCAACGCCCTGTCGGCGTTCGCCCCGGGCACACCGGTCTCGGCGGTGGAGTCCTTCACGGGACCCCACGGAATGGTCAGCGCGTTCGAGCCCGGCCTCGGCATCCTGCTGATCCCCTTCGTCGCCACCGGACGCCTCTTCCTGGGCGGCACCGTCGGCGTCATCACCCTCAACACGGCGGGGTTGATCCTGCTGCACCGCCGGGCGACCCGGCTCGCCGCCCTGGGCCGGCGGGGCCAGGTGCTGTTCGCCCTGCTGCTCACGGCGCCGGCCCTGCTGGTCGTGGCCAACCAGATCTACCCGGACCTGGTGTCCGGGGTGGCGCTGGCATGCGGCCTCGTGGAGGTGGCCCTCATCGAACGCCGTGCAGTGGTGCGGCGGACCAGCGCCATCGTGGTGCTGGTGGTGGCGGGGTACCTGCCATGGCTCCAGGTCAAGAACCTCTTGCCCGCCGCGGTCCTCCTCCTCGCCTTTCTGGTCGCCGGCCGTCGGACCGGTTCGGCCTGGCGGCGGCTCGTGGTTCCCGCCATCGCCCCGGTCGTCGCCTGGCTCCTCCTGCTCCTCTACAACCACTACTACTTCGGGCACCTGGGCGGCCTGCCCGAACCCCTCCCCCGGGCATCGAGGAACGGGCTCGAGTTCACCCTCGGGCTGCTCTTCGACCGTCACCAGGGGATGTTCGTCCAGGTACCGTTCGCGCTGGTCGGCCTGATCGGGCTGTGGGTGGCCCGGAGGCGACTGCCCGTCGCCGTGATCGCGTCGGTGCTGGGCGCCGGCGCCATCCTCCTCCTGAACGGCACCTACGTCTCGAACCCCTACGGCGGCCTGACCCTGGCCGGCCGCTTCATGTGGACGATCCTGCCCGTCCTGCTGCTCTGGACCGCCATCGTGATCGGCAGGTGGCAGCGGGCGGGCCGGTTGCTGTGGACACCGATCGGGGTGGTCGTCGCCGCGTGGATCTACCAGGCGGTCCCCATCCTCACCGGGAACCACGTCTACTACAACGCCTACAACCCCACCGCGACCCCGTGGGACCCCTCGTCGTGGCCCGGGTGGTGGACGGGTTTCAACAGGATCCTCCCGCAGTTCGACCTCCCCGGTCACCCGTTGGGTGCGCCCTCCTGGGCCCTGCTCGTCGAGCTGGGGCTGTGCGCCATCGTGCTGATCGCGGCGTGGGAGTACATGCGACCGGACCCCTTCGCCCGTTGGTCGGTGGTGACCATCGCCGTCCTCGTCGTCGTGGTGGGCGTGGCCCTGGTGGTGGCGGAACCGCTGCACCCGACGACGGCCCTCACCTACGACTCCCAGCAGCTCGGCGCCCCGGTGGTCGGCGGCACCGGCGGCGGGACGTCACCGCTCGTCCCACTGCAGGGCGTGGCCCCGAGCACCTACCGGCTCACCCTGGCGTACTCACTGGCCGGTACCGCGCCGACGGGGTCGATGACGATCTCGTGCGACGGGGCCGACGGGTCGGCCACGACCACGGTCCACACGACGTTGGCCGCGGATCGTGCGACAGCCGTGGCCACCGTGCACTGCGCACAGGCCGGCACGGTCGCCAGTCGGCTCGGGGCCGGTCCGGGAACGGTGCTCCACGTGTCCTCGCTGCAACTCGTCCGCTCGGGACCCTGAGCGACTCCGCCGCCCTGTGGGGCGGAAGGTGTCCGGACGGCCGGAGCCTCCTCGATGACGGACTCGCGGCCGGTGTCCGGAATCGGCTCAAGGTTCACCTCGTCGTGCCGATCAACAAGATGGGATTCGTGTCGGCCGTATCGTCGCGGCTGTACGATCGCCGCGGCCAGCCACAGCATGAGGGGAATGACTATGCACAGCTATGAGCGGAAGCTGCACGGTAGCGGTCGGAAGTCGAGGCGGAGGTTCGGTGTCGGGGCCGCGGCCGTGGCCGTGGCGAGTGTCACCCTGCTGTCGTGCATGATCCTGCCGCTGGCGGAGGGATCCTCCGCGGTGGGTGCGGCGCCCCACGCCACGCCGACGTTCAATCTGGTCTGGTCGCAGTCGGTGAACGGACAGAACGGCAACCCCAACGACGCCGGCCTGGCCATCGCCTTCTCCTCGCCCAACGTCGCCTGGCTCCAGGGGAACCAGGCCGTCGTGGTGGGTGACCGGGCCGGCAACGTCCTGGCCTACAACCTGGCCAACGGTTCGATCGTCCCCGGATGGCACTACAACGACGGAGGGATCTCCATCGACTCGTCCCCGTCGGTCTCCCCCGACGGGACCACGGTCTATGTGGGACTCGGCAACGCCAGCGCGCCGGACCGGGGCAGCTATCTCGCCCTCAACCAGGACGGGGGCGTGATGTGGGACGTGGTCCCGCACAATCCTCCCTCTGACTACGCCCACCCGGTCTCGGGCGTGAACGCCTCGATGTCCGTCGGTCTGCTCCAGGGCGTGACGTCGGTCACCGCCGGGGACCTCAGTCAGGCCCAGTACGCCCTCAACGCCGCCAACGGGGCCGCCCTCCCCGGCTGGGACCCCTGGTTCTCCGGCGACACCGAGATCTCCACGCCGGCCATCGCCGACCTGTACGGGACGGGACAGAACGAGGTGATCGAGGGCATCGGCACCTCGGCGGGCGTGCTGTTCGGCAAGACGTACACCCAGGGTGGCCACGTCCGCGTCATCTCGCAGACCGGCAACATCGGCCAGCAGTATCCCAACGGCGGGCTCGACTGCCAGTACGACACCGACGAGGCCGTCAGCTCGTCCCCGGCCGTCGGCCACTTCCTCGGCAACAATGGGGAGGGGATCGTCACCGGGACCAGTGACTTCTACGGGAGCCAGGGTCAGGCCGGCTTCGACACCGACTCGGTCATCGCCATGGCCCCGACGTTCGGTGGGAACTGCACCCAGGCGTGGACCGCCCATCTCGACGGCAACACCTCCTCCGGCCCGGCCCTGGCCGACGTCCTCGGCAACGGGTCGCTCCAGGTGATCGAGGGCACGTACTCGCCGAACACGTTCGCGGGGTCCATCTACGTCCTGAACGGCGCGAACGGGACCGTCGCCTGGACCCATCCCCTGAACGGCGGCGACCTCGGTTCGGTCAGCACCTTCAATCCGGGCGGGCAGGACTACCAGGACCTCCTCGTCCCGACGACCTCCGGCGTCGAGGTGCTCGACGGCCGCTCCGGCAACCTCATCACCACTCTCGGTGCGCCGTACGGGTACCAGAGCGCCCCGCTCGTGACCAACGACCCGAACGGCACCATCGGCATCACGATCGCCGGGTCCGACTACGGCCCGGGCCAGGGTCAGATCGAGCACTACGAGATCAGTGTTCCCGGCCACGCGAGCGTGAACCAGTCCGGGGCGTGGCCCCAGTTCCACCATGATCCGCAGCTGACCGGCAACGCCTCGGGTGACACGCAGCTGGTGCCCATCCCGCCGGGTGTCGGCATGGCGGCCACCAAGGACGGCAAGGGCTACTGGATCGTGGCGTCCAACGGGGGCGTCTTCGCCTACGGCGACGCCAAGTTCTCCGGGTCGGCGGGCGGTCTCCGACTCAACCAGCCCATCGTCGGCATGGCCGCCACCGCGGACGGCAACGGCTACTGGCTGGTGGCGACCGACGGAGGCATCTTCGGCTACGGCGACGCCGGGTTCTACGGGTCGGCGGGCAACATCCAGCTCTACAGACCCATCGTGGGGATGGCCCCCACCAAGGACGGCAAGGGCTACTGG
>PMFY01000334.1:0-474 GCA_003157945.1 Acidimicrobiaceae bacterium
GGTTGTAGACGTCGAGCTCGTGCTGGATCTGAGTGTCCGTCACCATCTTTTCGGCCCGCGCCATCTCCTGCACCTGGAAGCGCACCGTGTCGAGGCACTCGAAGACCAGGGTCATGATCGGCCCCAGGCCCACCCGCCGGTTGCGCTTCCGCGCGATGACCCGGGCCCGGTAGTCCTCCCGCACACGCTCGTAGGCGCGGAGGTCCAGGACGTCGGCCAGCATGAGGGCTCGGGGAGCGGGCTCGGTCATTCGTCGCCCCCGCCGCCCACGCCATAGGCCCTCGCCATCAGCTGCAGCGGGTCCACCGGCTGCATCCCCGTCTCCTGGAGGATCGAGCCGTTGGCCAGGTGGCAATCACCGCAGACGACCTCGTTCCCCGCCGCCTCGACCTCTCGCCCCAGCGGCGCCGCGACCTCGCGGGCCAGCTCGTAGTTCTCGGCCCGGTAGCCCCAGGTGCCGTCGATCCCGGAGCA
>PMFY01000334.1:492-15059 GCA_003157945.1 Acidimicrobiaceae bacterium
CCGATGTGCTGGGCCTGGAGATGGCAGGCGACGTGGTACGTCACCTGGTCGGGCACGGCACCGGTGTCCCGACCGATGAAGTCGGTGGCGAGCTCGGTCCCCTCGCCCTTGTGCAGGGCCACCAGGTACTCGGCGGGGTCCGAGGTGTGTTCGGCCACGAGCGCGGCATCGGCCGCCAGTTCCGTGTGCCCGAGATAGAGCGGGTAGTCCTTCCGGACGACGTAGGCGCAGGTGGGCTGCGCCACCACCACGTCCCGGCCGGCACGGACCTCGGCCGCCAGGGCCGTCACGTTGCGCTCTGCGGCCTTGATGAACTCCTTGATGTTGCCCTGGTGCAGCCAGGGGGCGCCACAGCACGAGGTGCCCTCCGGCAACGAGCACGCGACCCCGTTGCGCTCGTAGACCTTGACGAGGTCCTGGCCGATGGCCGGCTCCATGTACTCGATGAAGCACGTCGGGAAGACCGACACCTCACCCTGGCGGGTGCCGGTCACGAACGCCTTCGGCCCACGACCGGCACTCCGCCGGCGGAACCACGTCGAGAATCGCGTCCGCGCGTACGGCGGCAGCAGGCGCTCGGCGGCCATGCCCGCCGTCTTCTCCATCATCCGGCGTGTCCAGGACCCCGGTGTCCCCGTGACGGCGTTGACGATCGGCGCGGCCGCCGTGGACATCCGGCCCATGAGGTCCGTGCGCCCCAGCACCTGGTCGGTCACCCGCTCCCGGACGGGCAGACCCTCGGCGTGGCGGACGGCGTGGGCCCGCATCATGAGGCGGGGGAAGTCGAGCTGCCACTCGTGGGGCGGCACGTAGGGACACTTCGGGTAGCAGAGCTTGCACTGGTAGCACTCGTCGACGACCCGGTCCTGGTCGGCGGCGGTCAGGGCCGACACGTCACCGTCGTTGGCGTCGACGAGGTCGAACAGCGTGGGGAACGACGGGCACAGGTTGAAGCAGAGGCGGCACCCGTGGCAGAGGTCGAAGACCCGCTCGAGCTCGACGCGGAGGTCGGCCTCGTCGAAGTAGGCGGGATCGTCGGGGCGGTAGGTGGTGGTCATGGCGGCGGTCCGTCCGGCAGGTAGGCAGGTGGGTGGGCGGTCAGGTGGGTCAGCGAGGGTGCGGCCCGTCCGTCCACGGCCGGGCCGCGTGCCGGCCCCCGGGGTGGTACCCGGAGGCCGGCTGCCGCGGTCGCGGTCAGGCGACGGAGGTGAGGCCCTCCGTGAAGCGGCCGGCGTGGCTCTTTTCGGCGCGGGCGAGCGTCTCGAACCACTCGGCGATCTCCTCGAAGCCCTCGTCACGCGCCGTGCGGGCGAAGCCCGGGTACATCTCCGAGTACTCGTAGGTCTCGCCCTCGATGGCCGACTTGAGGTTGTCCTCGGTCGGGCCGACGGCGGCACCGGTCACCGGGTCGCCGGTCTCGCGCAGGAAGTCGAAGTGGCCGAATGCGTGGCCGGTCTCCCCCTCGGCGACCGAGCGGAAGAGGGCGGCGACGTCCGGGTAGCCCTCGACGTCCGCCTTCTGGGCGAAGTAGAGGTACCGGCGGTTGGCCTGGCTCTCGCNNTCCTTGAGGTTCTCCTCGGTCTTGCTGTCCTTCAGGTCGGGCATGGTGTTCCTTTCTGGTGGATGGTGCAGGTGGTGTCGGAGGTCAGCGGGCGGTCGCCGGGCGCGACGCCGGGGTGGCGGCGGTCCGGCACGCCGGGCACAGACCGCGGAAGATGACCTCGGCGCTGCCGACCTCGAAGCCCAGATCGGCGCCGTCGGGGACGGACAGCCCGGGAAAGTCGACGACGAGGTCGCGCACACTGCCGCAGCTCCGGCACACCAGGTGGTGGTGGGGGTCGTCGACGTTCGGGTCGAAACGCGTCCGGCCGGTGCCGACGTCGAGGGCGGTGATCTCCCCCAGCTCGGCCAGGTCGTTGAGCGTCTGGTAGACGGTCTTCAGTGAGATGGTCTCCATCTCCCGGACGGCGGCGGCGTGGACCGACTCGGCCGACGGGTGGGTCTCGTCGTCCTGGAGGATGCGGAAGATGCACTGCCGCTGAGCGGTCACCTTGCGGCCGGACGCCCGGAAGACCTCGGTCAGCTCGTCGGGACTGCGCATGGCCGCCATGGTATCACCACGGATTGTCAATCAACAATCATTGGTGAAACCGACCGACACGGGCCGCCGCCCCGGAAGGACTCCCCGCCCACGTGTGGCAGGCTTTCCCCATGCCCGCACCCGCACCGGCCGCCGAGCCGTTCGCACGCGACCGGGCCCTGGCCCGCCTCGCCTCGGAGTCCTTCGACGTCCTGGTCATCGGCGGCGGCATCACGGGGGCCGGCGTGGCGCTCGACGCCGCCAGCCGTGGGCTGAAGACCGCACTGGTCGAACGTGACGACTTCGCGTCGGGTACGTCGTCGAAGTCGTCGAAGCTCATCCACGGCGGCCTGCGCTACCTCCAGCAGCACGAGTACCGACTGGTCTACGAGAACCTCGCCGAGCGTCAGCGCCTCCTCGACAACGCCCCCCACCTCGTGGCCCCGCTCCCCTTCCTCATCCCGCTGTTCGGCAAGCCCGGCGTGGTCAACAAGAGCGTCGCCCGCGTGTACCGGACGGCGCTGTGGCTGTACGACCTCACCGGTGGCGTGCGGATCGGGCGCCGCCACGAGAAGGTCACCCGCGAGCAGGCGCTCGCCCACATGCCGACCCTGCGGGCCGACCGCCTGGCCGCCGGATTCCTCTACTGGGACGCGCGGTCCGACGACAGCCGCCTCACCCTGACGGTGCTCCGGACCGCCGTCCTCGGGCACGGCGCCACCGCCGTCAACCACACGCCGGTCACCGGTCTGGTGACCGACGCCACCGGCCGGGTGCGGGGCGCCACCGTCACACCGGCGGGCGGCGAGCCGTTCGACGTCCGGGCGTCGGTGGTGATCAACGCAGCCGGCGTCTGGTCGGACGAGGTCCGCACGCTCGACGAGCACCACGACCCCCACTCCATCCGGCCGGCCAAGGGCATCCNNNACCACCGACACCGCCTGGGACGGCCCCCTCGACGACCCGTCGTGCACCCCCGAGGACGTCGACTACATCCTGGGCGCCGCCAACGCCGTCTCGACCCGCCAGCTCACCCGGGCCGACATCACCGGCATCTGGTCGGGGCTCCGGCCCCTGCTCGCCCCGGAGCAGAAGGGCGCGTCGAGCGAGCGGACCGCCGACCTGTCGCGCCGCCACACGGTGCGCACCTCGGACAGCGGGATGGTGAGCGTGACCGGCGGCAAGCTGACCACCTACCGCAAGATGGCCGAGGACACGGTCGACGTGGCGGTCGGGGTGCTGGGTCGGCGGGGACTGCGCTGCCGCACCAAGAACCTCCGGCTCCTCGGAGCCCCACCGGGTGGACGGGTGACACCCCGGGCCGGCGGGGCCGGGGCCAACGTCCGCTCGGACCCCGCCCACCCCGAGGCGTCGCGGGCCACCCACCTGGCCGGTCGCTTCGGCACCGAGGTCCCGGCGGTCCTGGCCATGGCCGAGGGGCGGCCCGAACTGCTCGAGCCGCTGGTCGAGGGTCTCCCCTACCTGACGGTCGAAGCCCTGTGGGCCGTACGCCGCGAGATGGCCGGCACCGTCGCCGACGTGCTGGACCGCCGCACCCAGTCGGCCTACCGGGACGCCCGGGCGACGGCCGCGGCCGCCACGAAGGTCGCCGCCCTGATCGGCCCGGAGCTGGGCTGGGACGACGAACGCCGACGCACCGAGGCCGACGCCTACGCCGCCCGCCTCCGGGCCGATCTGGCCCGGGCCGGGCTCGACCCGGACCCGGTGGGCCGTGCCGGGACGGAGGCCGGTGCCGCCCGCGACGCACCCGCCTCCGCGACCGCGTCGGTCGAGTCGTGACCCGCCCGACGCCCGTCACGCCCGTCGACGCCGGCCCGGCCGGCGTGGTGGACCACCTCGACACGGCGCGGGTGTCCGTCGATGGCGACCTGGCCCGCCGCCTGGCCGAGGTCTGCGACTCGGTCTCGGACCTGGACGAGGACCGCGCCGAGGCCGGCCGGGACTGGTGGCCCGTGGCCATCGGGTGGGCGGCGGCCGGCGCCGTACCCTCCCGGCCCGCCCTGGTGGCCCGACCCACCGACACCGCCCAGGTATCGGCCGTGCTCGCCCTCTGCGATGACGCCCGGGTGCCGGTCACGCCGGCCGGCGGGCGCAGCGGCGTCTGCGGCGCCTCGGTCCCCCTGTTCGGCGGCGTGGCCCTCGACCTGTGCGGACTCGACGGCATCACCGACGTCGACGACACCTCGCTCGTGGCCGACCTGCGCGCCGGCACCTTCGGGCCCGACGTGGAGTCGGGACTGCGGGACGGCCACGGGCTCACGCTCGGGCACTGGCCCCAGTCGATGGACCTGTCCACGGTGGGTGGGTGGCTGGCCTGCCGGGGCGCCGGCCAGTACTCCAACCGCTACGGCAAGATCGAGGACATGGTGCTGGGCCTCGAGGTGGTGCTCGCCGACGGCCGCATCGTCCACACCGGGGGACGCGGCCCGCGCTCGGCCACCGGCCCCGACCTCACCCAGCTCTTCGTCGGCAGCGAGGGCACGCTCGGGGTCATCACCGAGGGCCGGTTCCGGGTGCACCCGGTGCCCACGGGCGAGGGGCGTCGGGCCTTCGGGTTCGCGTCGTTCGCCGACGGCCTCGACGCCTGTCGCCACATCCTCCGCCGCGGTGCCACTCCCGCCGTCCTGCGCCTCTACGACGCCACCGAGTCGGGTCGCAACTTCGACCAGCCCGACACCAATGTGCTGGTCGTGCTCGACGAGGCCGATCCGGCCCTGGTCGACGCCACCCTGGGCGTGGTCGACGCCGAATGCGCCGGTGCCGCCGTGCTCGACGACGGTCTCGTCGACCGGTGGCTCACCCACCGCAACGACGTCTCGGCGCTCGCACCGTTGTGGCGGGCGGGCGTGGTGGTCGACACCGTCGAGGTCGCCGGCCGCTGGGCGACGCTGCCCGGCCTCTACGACGCCGTCGTCGGGGCGCTCGGTCGGGTGCCGGGCACGCTGGCCGCCTCCTCGCACCAGAGCCACGCCTACACCGACGGCGCCTGCCTGTACTTCACCTTCGCCGGCCGCCCGCCCGAGGAGCGGCGCCAGGACACGGCGGCCCACGACGCCTGGGTGGCCGACTACTACCGACGGGCATGGGACGAAGTCAGCCGGGCCACGCTGGACGCCGGTGGGGCGCTGAGCCACCACCACGGCATCGGCATCAACCGGGGCCGCTTCCTCGCCGACGCCCTCGGTGGCGCGTTCGACGTGCTGGCGTCGCTGAAGGCGGCCCTCGACCCCCACGGGATCCTCAACCCCGGCAAGCTCGGCCTGCCCACCCACTACGGCGAGGTGCCCTGGCCGTGAGCATCCTCGTCGTCGACGTCGGCACCTCGGGGGTGCGCGGAGCCGTCGTGCGCCCCGACGCCACCGTGGAGCACATCCACCACGTGCCGGTCCTGCCCGACACCCCGTTCCCCGGCCTCGTCGAGTTCGACGGCACGGCCATCGCCTCGGCCGTCGCCGAGGTGGCCGCCCGCAGCCTGGCGGACGGCGGCCCGGTGGCGGCCGTCGGGATCGCCAACCAGCGGGCCTCGACTCTGGTGTGGGACCGGGCGACGGGCGTGCCCGTCGGGCCGGGACTCGGTTGGCAGGACCTGCGGACCGTCGGGACCTGCCTCGAGCTGCAGGCCCAGGGCATCCGTGTCGCCCCCAACGCCTCGGCCACCAAGCTGGCCGCCATCCTCGACCTCGCCGACCCCGACCGGTCCCGGTCCGAGCGCGGCGAGCTGGCCTTCGGCACCATCGACACCTGGGTGGCCTGGATACTGTCCGAGGGGGCGCTGCACGTCACCGACGCCTCCAACGCCGGTGTGACGGGCCTCATCCACGGCGACGGACGGGGCTGGAGCCGCTCGCTGCTCGACGCCCTGCGGATCCCCGAGGCGGTCCTGCCCACCATCGTCGACTCGTCGGGGGTCCTCGGCACCGCCACCTCGCTCGACGGCGCCCCACCCATCGCCGGCATGGCCGGGGACCAGCAGGCCTCGCTCATCGGGCAGAGCTGCACGAGCGCCGGCCAGGCCAAGGCCACCTTCGGGACCGGGGGCATGCTCGACCAGTGCCTCGGCGTCGACCGGCCCCCGCAGGCCGTGCGCGGGCCGGCCGGCACCATCCCGATCATCGCCTGGCGCCGGAACGGCGTCGACACGTGGGGCATCGAGGCCATCATGCTGTCGGCCGGCACCTGCGTGGAGTGGCTGCGCGACGACCTCGCCATCATCGCCGACGCCGCCGACTCGGCGGTCGTGGCCGCCGCGTGCGAGGACACCGGCGACGTCTGGTTCGTGCCCGCCCTCCTCGGCCTCGGCACGCCGGTCTGGGACTTCGGCGCCCGGGGCACGTTCACCGGGCTGACCCGGGGCAGTGGGCGGCCGGAGCTCGTCCGGGCCGTGCTCGAGGGCGTGGCCCACCGGGGCGCCGACCTGCTCGAGGCGGCCGAGGCCGACTCGGGACTGTCCGTCGGCGCCCTGCGGGTCGACGGGGGGATGACCGCCAATCCCGTCTTCACGCAGGCCCTGGCCGACGCCTGCGGCCGACCCGTGGAGGTGGCGCCGATCCTCGAGGCCACCACCCTGGGTGCGGCCTTCCTGGCCGGGATGGCCACGGGCACCTGGGCCGACGAGGACGACGTGGCCGCCGCCTGGATCCCCCGGGTGGAGGTGCTGCCGACCCGGTCGGACACCGAGCGGACGGCGGCGCGCGCCCGCTGGCTCGAGGCCCGGTCCCGGGCCGAGGGGGCGGTTCCGGAACTGTCCGGCATCGACTTCTGAGCCGGCCCGGACCGACCACTGCGCCGGGGGACGGTGCGTTGTGGTCACGCAGAGTGGCCCCCTACACTGGGAGTTCGGTGCAGCCGCGGCACCGTCGCCGACCCCACCGGCCGAGGCCGGGGAAGCAGGAGACCCCATGACCACCGGCATCGAGACACGGGGTTCGGGGGACCTGCCACTCCCGACTCCCCTCGCCGTGCCCGAGGCCGTGCCCGTGGCCGCCGCCGATGCCTCCGGCTCGTCCGGGGGCGACGCCGCCGTGGCCGATGCCGTGGAGCTGGCCCGCAGCCTGCACGCCACCCTCTCCGGCGTCCTGCTCGGGACGCCCGTCGCCGTGACCACGGCCGTGGTCGCCGCGCTCTCGGGCTCCCACCTCCTCATCGAGGACGTGCCCGGCGTGGGCAAGACCGTGCTGGCCCGGGCGCTGGCCACCGCCCTCGGGGCCGAGCTGTCCCGGGTCCAGGGTCATCCCGACCTGCTGCCGTCCGACATCACCGGCGTGACCGTCTTCTCCCCCGACACCGCCACCTGGGAGTTCCGGCCCGGTCCCGTCTTCGCCCACGTCGTCCTCCTGGACGAGATGAACCGCACGCCACCGCGCACCCAGTCGGCCCTCCTCGAGTCGATGGAGGAGCAGCAGGTGTCCGTCGACGGCGAGTCCTGGCCGCTCCCCCGCCCCCACCTGGTCATCGGCACCCAGAACCCCGTCGGCCAGGTCGGCACCTACCCCCTGGCCGAGAGCCAGCTCGACCGCTTCGGCCTGTCGACCTCGATCGGCTACCCGGACGCCGAGGTGGAGACCCGCCTCGTGCTCCACAGCGGCGGGCGCTACGCACTCGACGCACTGACCCCGGTGGCCGACACCGCACGCTGGGAGCGGGCCATCGCCGCCACGGCCCGGGTGCACGTGGTCCACGAGGTCGCCGCCTACGCCGTGGCGCTGGTGCGGGCCACGCGGGCGAGCGGCAGCGTCCGCCTCGGAGCGAGCCCGCGGGCGGCGATCTCGATGCTGCGCAGTGCCCAGGCGCACGCCGTGCTGGCCGGCCGGCCCTACGTCACCCCGGGTGACGTCCAGGCCGTGGCCGTCGCCTGCCTGTCGCACCGGCTCCTCGCCGACGGTGGCGAGGGCGGCAACGCGGCACTGGTCGGACACATCATCGCCGACACCCCCGCGCCGACCACGTGAGCCGGGCGTCGGCCCCCCGTCCCCGGCAGGGCCGGTGGCGGGCGGTCCAGGCCGCCCTGGTCGGGATCGCCGCCGGCATGGCCGGCGTCGCCCTGTCCCGCGTCCTGCTCGGGCCGGCCGCCGCCCCGGTGGGCATCGCCATCGGCGCCGGCGCCCTCGTGGTCGGCACCCTGGTGTCGTGGCGACTCGACCATCGGCGCCGACCGCCCGACTCCCCCGCCCTGCCCCGTGGCCTCCGCCTCCGGCGACGCGTCCACCCGGTGGCCTGGGTCGCCCCGGTGGCCGGCAGTGTCATCACCATGCTCGCCTGGGCCGGGGTCGCCCACTCGAGCGGTTCGGGCTGGGTGCAGGCCGTGGGTGCGCTGCTCGGTGCGTTCCTGCTGGTCGGCCTGGTGGCTCCGGTGGTCCCGGCCAGCCGGGCCCGGGTGACGTGCACGGCGTGCCCCGGCGACGGCCAGGCCGGGCGGCCGGTCGAGCTGACCTTCGAGGCCGACCGACCGGTGCGCATCCGACTCCGCTTCCCCGTCGGGCCCGACCGCCAGGCCGGCGGGGGCCAGCGCGGCTCGCGGTCGGTCGTGGTGACCGGCACGCCGGGCCGCAGGGGCGTCCTCGACGCGGTGATCGCGGAGGTGGCCTCGAGCGCACCGTTCGGTCTCCTCTGGTGGGCCCGGGACGTGGAGCTCCCGCTCCCCCGCCTGCTGCACATCGCCCCGCGCACGGGTGAGGCCGGGCCGCCCCTGACCACGATGGACGACGCCCAGGGCGAGGCCTCGCTGCGCGTCCACGCCTCGATCGGCGAGCCCCGCGGTGTCCGGCCCTACGCCCCCGGCGATCCCCGCCGCACCGTGCACTGGCCCGCCACCTCGCACGCCGGCACCCTCATGGTGCGCGAGTCCGAGCGCCAGACCGATGACCCGGTGCTGGTGGAGCTCGTCCTCCCGGCCGACCCGGCCGGCGCCGAGGCCGAGGCGGAGCGCATGATGGCCGCAGTGGGCACCTGCCTGGCCGGTCACCGTCCCGTGGTCCTCGTCACCCGGGAGGCCGACGGTCGTGTGGCGCGGCCCGTCCTCGACCGCGTCGACCTCGGTCGACGCCTGGCCCGGGCGGTACCGGCGTGACGCTCTGGCAGCGCTTCGTCGAGGTCAACCGCCCGGGGCCGCCCGAGGACTCGATCTCCTTCCGGGCCGCCTCGGTGGCGGCCGTGCTCCTCGGCATCGGTGCCTGCTGGTCCGAGGGCGAGCTCAGTCCGACGGTGTCACTGTTCGCCGTGGTGGCCACCGTGGTCGGCAACATCGTCGCCTACCGGCGACGCGCCGATCCGTGGCCGGGGGTGAAGCCGGTCCTGGCCGTCTGCGCGGTGGGAGGGTTCGTCTGGTTCCTGGTGACCGTCACCCACCACGCCACCCCCGGCGACATCGCCTCGGTCGAGGCACCGCTGGCCGTCCTGTTCGCCTGGGTGCTGTCGACCCACGCATTCGACGTGCCGTCCCGGCGCGACGTGGCCTACTCGTTGGCCGGGTCGACCGCCCTGATCGCGGTGGCGGCCGCTCAGTCGGTCGACCTCGCCCTGGGGGGATGGGTGCTGGCCTGGGTGGTGTGCTGCGTGTGGGGCCTGGTGGCCATGTGGCAGTCGGTGTCGCAGACCGACGGCGTGCCGTGGCGGTCGCTCCTGGTCGCCGGCGGCCTGGTGGCGGTGGCGGCCGTGCTCCTCGTCGGGATCCTGCCCGCCCCCCGGGTGTCGACGTCGCTCATCTTCACCGCCTCGTCGGCCGACGCCGCCCCCGTCACCTCACCGTCGGGCCTCACGGACGGCAGCGCGGCCCTGCCCGCCCACGCGGCGAGCCCGGCGGGCCGGACCGGTGTCGGCGGCTTCCTCGGGTTCGCCAAGTCCCTCGACACCGCCGACCGGGTCGCCCTCGGGAACGAGGTCCTGATGCGCGTGCGGGCCACCCGCCCCAACTACTGGGTGGGCCAGACGTTCGACGAGTGGGACGGGCGGGCCTGGGTGCAGACCGCCAACCCGGTCGACGGCCCGCGGGCCGAGAAGGTGACCGGCGGGTCACCGTTCCTCATCCCCACCTACGCCGACCAGGTGGCCCCCCTGGCGACCGGCAGCGAGGACATCCAGACCTTCTACCTCGCCGAGGGCGGGCCCAACCTGGTGTTCCACGCCGACAACGCCCAGCGGGTCTACCTGCAGGCCCACACCGTCACCGTCACCCCCGACGGCACGATCACCTCCGGCACCTCGATGGGCGCGGGGACGATCTACACCGTCGTGTCGGACGACTCGGCGGCCACACCCGCCCAGCTCGAGGCGGCGACGGCACCGGCCGCCACCGGTCAGCCCCCCGACCGGGACGGGTTCGGCCCGGCCGAACAGGCCCGGTACCTGCAGCTCCCCCACACCGACGCCCGCGTCACCGCGCTGGCCCGGTCGATCACCGCCGGGATCGGCGCCCCCGACGACCCCGACCCCCACACCTACGCCAAGGTCACGGCCATCGGCGACTGGATGGCCGCCCACATCCGGTACACGACGGACATCCCTCCGCTACCGGCCGGCTCGGACGCGGTGGACTCGTTCCTCTTCGGCACCCGCCGGGGCTACTGCGAGCAGATCTCGACCGCCACCGTCGTCATGCTGCGGAGCCTCGGCATCCCCGCCCGCGAGGCTGTCGGCTACGTGCCCGGTCCCTACAACCCCATCACCGACCTCTACGACGTCCAGGCCAAGGACGCCCACGCCTGGGTACAGGTGTGGTTCCCGGGCTACGGCTGGCAGAACTTCGACCCGACGGCCGACGTCCCGCTCGCCAACCCGGCCCCGGGTGCCGTGCTGGCCTCGTCGCTCGGCCACGGTCTCGCCCGGCTGCCCTGGATCCCCCTCGGCCTCGGGGCCGGGGTGCTCGTGGTGGTGGTCGTCGTCCTGCGCCGCCGGGCCCGCCGTCCGGCCACCTGGGCCCACCAGGTGGCGGCCGACCTGTCCCGGGGTGGTGCCCGCCTCGGACTGCCCCGACGGCCCGACGAGACGCTGACCGCCTACGGCGGGCGCCTGGGTCGGGCGCTGCCCGACCACGCCCGGGACATCGCCACGGCGACGGTCCTGGTCGAGCGTGCCACCTACGGCGGCATCGAACCGAGTGCGGAGCAGATCGCCGAGGCGCTCCGCGTCACCCGACAGGTCCGCAGCGTGCCCCGTAGACGACGGCGCGACGGGCGGGCCGGACCGGACCGGACCGGTGGCGGTCAGGACGCGGCATGGGCCAGCGCCTCGTCGAACAGGGCACCGGCGGCCAGCAGCGGGCGGTAGCCCATCAGCTTGGCCGGTTGACTGATGGCCAGGACCCCGCTGAGCCGGTCACCCGAGCGGTAGAGGGCGACCATCTTCCCCTCACCGCCCGAGCCGGCCACCACGACGACGTCGTCGTCGGCGTCGGGCAGGCCGATCATCTGGATCTTGGCGGCGTACTGGTCGGACCAGAAGAACGGNNNCCAGTTGGCCACGTCGCCGGCGGCGACCACCCCGTCGGCGGCGAACAGCGCCTCGTCGCACGCCACGCCGTTGTCGAGGTGCAGGTCCGAGTCCTCGAGCCAGCCCACCGAGGGCAAGACCCCGATCCCCACCACGACCACGTCGGCCGGCAGTCGGGTCCCGTCGGCCAGGAACACGACGACCGGGTCGGTCGCACCGGGGTCCGACTCCAGGTGGTCGACGGTGACCCCGCAGCGGAGGTCCATGCCGTTGGCCAGGTGCAGGTCGGCGCACATCTGCCCCATCTCGTCACCCAGCACCCGCGCCAGGGGCGTGTGGTACGCCTCCAGCAGCGTCACCCGGGCGCCGAGCCCCTGACAGGTGGCGGCCACCTCGGAGCCGATGAATCCGGCGCCGATCACCACCACCCGCGGCTCCGGGCCGGAGGCCGCCAGGCCGGCCCGGATGCCCAGGCAGTCGTCGAGGGTCCGCAACATCCACACGCCCGCCATGCCCTCGGTGCCCGGCAGGCTGCGGGTGGCCGCCCCGGTGGCGACGATCAGCCCGTCGTAGCCCAGTTCGGTGCCGTCGTCGAGCGCCACCGTGCGGGTCGCCACGTCGAGGCCCGTGGCCCGGCGGCCCAGGCGGAAGTCGAGGCCGGTGGCGTCGAGGGCGTCCGGGGTGTGGTGGTGGATGCGCTCCACGTCCCACTTGCCGGACAGCAGTTGCTTGGACAGGGGCGGACGGTCGTAGGGGGCGTGGGACTCCTCACCGACGACGACGACCGGCCCGGTGTGGCCCTCGTGGCGCACCTCCTCCGCGGCCCGCAGGCCGGCGAGCGAGGCGCCGATGACGACGACGGTTCCATCGGTGGGCACGGGTTCGCTCATGGAGCGAATGGTAGAGGGGTGGTCAGACGTGGTGCAGCATGCGCAGGTCCGCCGACGGTGGTTCCGTGAAGTCCAGGTCCTTGGCCAGCATCGTCACCCGCTGCCGGGTCACCCCGAGCAGCGCGGCGATGCGCCCGCGTGACAGACCCGACCGCAGGCAGTCCTCGATCATCGCCATCCGTACGGTGCGCCGTGCCTCCCGGTAGCGGTCGAGCGGGTCGGCGACCCGCTCGCGCAGTTCGACGGCCGTGTGACCGTCGGCCTGGACGGCATCGGCGAACGGCACGCCCGACCGGAGGTCGCCCAGCATCCTCCGGGTCGACTCCTCGTTCCGGAGCAGTTCGGAGCGCAATCCGGCGGACGCGTCGAGCGTCTGCTCGAGCGCATCGATGGCCTTCGCGTTGTCCCGCCCTGCGACCTGACTCGTGTAGGCCTCCATGGTCATGCCCGCACCGCCTTCGTTCGCCCGACCACTCGTACAGGGGTGTACACCCGGTCGACACTTCCTCCTGTCAACGTAGGACGACCGGGACCGGTGCGGTTAGGGCCGAAAGTCCGTGAAATGCCGTGGACTGGCCCACGGGGGCAGCGGCCCGGCCGGTACCCGTCAGGCTCCCGGGGAACGGAGGCGCCGGCCCACCGGACGCAGCCCCGGCCGCTCGTCCGGCTCCGGATGGCCGCTCGCGTTCACGAGGTCCTCGGCGATGAAGCAGATCGTCCGGGCGACGGCCTGCACCTCGTCGTGGCCCAGACCGTCGAGCGCCCGTCCCAGACCCTCGATGTCGGGCACGCCGGCCTCGGCGTCCTGCTGGCCGAGCGTCATCTGCAGCTGGCCGATGTGCTCCGCCACCGGTGCCGCCAACGACCCCAGCAGGTGGTCGACCAGGACGGCGTGCTGGACGTAGGCGGAGGCGATCCTGTCGCGCAGCCGATCGTCCGATGTGGCGAGTTCGAAGACCGCCGCGGAGTAGAGCATGGACGCCAGGTGGTCGGCCCGGGGGTCGTCGTCACCCCGTTGCGCCGCTGCACTCATGACCCACCCACCCGTGGGCGCACCCGCCGTTCCATGGCTCCAGTGTGTCAGACACACAGGTGTTTCTACAGGGACGATGCCGATCGGGGCCGGAGGTCCCGAACCCGCCGACCCGGAAACCGCCGCAGCCGGGCCGCCCCGCACCGGGTGGCCGACCCACACCGACGGTCAGTTGCCGAACATCGTCAACCACTGCTCGGGGGACGTGAGGCGGAACACGTAGTTCTGGGCCCGGGTCCGGCCCATGGTGGCCGAGGCCTCCGGCGGTGAGTAGAAGTGACCCGGATACAGGACCGTGTCGTCCGGCACCTTGGCCAGCCGGTGCATCAGCGAGTCGTACATGGCGGCCGGGTCGCTCCCGGGGAAGTCGGTCCGGCCGCACCCGTCGAGGAACAGCGTGTCGCCCGCCAGGAGCTTGCCGTCGACGAGGAAGCACTGGCTGCCCGGGGTGTGCCCCGGCGTGTGGACCAGCGTGATGGGCACCTCGCCCACCGACACGACGTCGCCACCCGTGTGGGCCACCAGGTGGCCGGCGCCGACACCGGTCGACCGCTCCACCCACGGCACCTCGTCCGCCTGCAGGTGGACGGGTACGTCCGCGACCTCCAGGAGGCGGGTGATCCCCTCGATGGCCCACCCCTGCAGGCTCCCGCCGATGTGGTCGGGGTGGAAGTGGGTGCCGAGGGCCCCGACGCACCGCATGTCGTCGGCCGCCAGGATCCCCAGCAGGTTGTCGATGCCGTAGGCGGGGTCGACGATCAGCGCCTCGCCGGTCTGGCGGTCGCCGACCAGGTAGACGAAGTTGACCATCTGGCGGGCCACCTGGTCCGAGGTGGCGAAGTCCCGGCCGGCCAGCAGCTGGCGGAAGTAGAGCCGGTCGGACCCGGTGGGTGTGGCGTCGTGCGGGGCGTCGGTCACCTCTCCACTGTAGGGTTCGCATCGGGCCGGGGCGCCCACACGGCCCCGCCCGCACCGACCACGCGACCGGGGGATGGCGCTGCGATGACCGACACCACGACCGACACGACGGCGCAGGCGCACACCAGCTCGCCGGCCGCACTGCTGCGCCATTGGGCCGCCGTGCAGCCCGATGCACCCATGCTGACCCTCGGCGACACCA
>PMFY01000396.1 GCA_003157945.1 Acidimicrobiaceae bacterium
CGGACCGACTCGGAGATGCAGTCGAGGATCTGCTTCCGCTTGGTGCTCAGTACCTGGGCCATGTGGTCCCTCCGCTGTCCGGTCGTGTCACACCCTCGTGCGAACGTCTGTTTGCATGAAAGTAGCCCTGGTGGGACGACAAAGCAAACATCTGTTCGAAGAATCCATTGACACCGAACAGGTGTTCGTGGTGGGATGTCGCCATGGCGAACAGAGGTTCGATGCACGGAACGGTCCGGACCATCGACCCGCCGGTGTCACACCCGTCGCCTACAACGTTCCGCATGACGGATCCGACGACACGGTCGACCACAGGAAGGACTTCCCGATGACGGCGCTTCTCACAGCATCCCTCCCGGAGTACCTCGACGAGCCGACCCTCCCGGGGCGCCCTGAACTCCGACTGGTTCAGGCACCCGAGCGCCGGGGCCTCCGCTACCGAACGACCGAGGACGACGACGGATGGGGCGCGGACAGTGTGCGTGTGCCCCGACGTCGTGTCCCGGTCCAGGTCCGGCGTCGCCGGACCATCCTGGCGACGATGGGCCTGGCGCTGGCCCTCCTCGCTCTTCCGCTGGGTGGATCCGGTGGCGCCTCCCACACCACCGGATCCACCTCGGCGGCCCAGATCCACGGGTCGTCCTACACCGTTCGTGCCGGCGACACGCTGTGGTCCATCGCCGAGCGGGTCGACCCGTCCGGCGACCCCCGGCCGCTGGTTTCGCAGATGGCGTCGGAGCTGGGCAGCTACAACGTCGTGCCCGGTGAACTCGTGACCATCCCCTGAAGCGGTCGACACCGTAGGCGGCCGATATCCGCGACGACCGCCACCGGAGGACACTCCCGTGGGCACTAGCCTCGACTCCGTGCGTTGTCCCTGGTGCCTGGCCGACGACGATCGGGTCGTGGATTCGAGGGTGGCGGAGGACGGAGCTGCCATCCGTCGCCGTCGCGAGTGCTCCGGGTGTGGGCATCGCTACACCACGTTCGAGCGGATCGACGAGATCCCGCTCATCGTCGTCAAGCGGTCCGGTATCCGCCAGCCGTTCGACCGGGCCAAGCTCATCGACGGCCTGCGAGCGGCAACGAAGAACCGGCCGGTCACCGAGGACCAGCTCGAGGTCGTCGCCAGGGACGTGGAGGACGAGCTCCGGGAGACGGGTTGGGAGTCGACCTCCGAGCAGGTGGGCCTGGCCGTGCTCGAATACCTGCGCGTCGTCGACGAGGTGGCCTACCTCCGGTTCGCCAGCGTCTACAAGGGATTCGAGGGTGTCGACGACTTCCGCCGCGAGGTGGGGCTCCTCACGAAGACCACGGCGCCGAAGCGTCCCGGTGCCTGACGCGTGGCCGAGCTCCTGACCGAGGTGCCGGGGGTCGCCCTGGCCATCTACGCCCACCCGGACGATCCGGACGTGTCCTGCGGCGGCACCCTGGCCGCATGGGCCGCAGCCGGATGCCAGGTGCACACCCTGATCTGCACCGACGGGGGGAAGGGCACGGCCGATCCGTCACGTGATGCGGCCGACCTCGTGCGGGACCGTGCCGCGGAGGCGGCGTCCGCCGCCGCCGCCCTCGGGATCCAGGGCCAGGAGCACCTGGGCTTTCCGGATGGTGGCCTCACCGATGACGAGACCTTCCGCGGCACGCTGGTGGCCGTGGTCCGTCGCCTCCGTCCGGACGTCGTGCTGTGTCCCGACCCCACCGCCGTGTTCTTCGGGCAGGACTACTTCAACCACCGGGACCACCGGATCACGGGGTTCGCCACCCTCGACGCCGTGGCGCCCGCGGCGGCCATGCCCCTCTACTTCCCCGATGCGGGCCCGGCCCACCAGGTGTCGACCGTGCTGTTGTCGGGAACCCTCGAACCGGACGTGTGGGTGGACATCTCGACGACCGTCGACCGCAAGGGTGAGGCCGTCGCCTGCCACCGCAGCCAGTTCCCCGACGGCGAAGAATGGGCCGGCACGGCCGTCCGGCTGGCGGCGGAGGACGCGGGTCGCCAGGCCGGGGTGCCGTGTGCCGAGGGGTTCCGGAGACTGCGCCTCGGGGGGTGACCGCGGTGCCCCCTCCGGATCCCGGCCGCGGCGAGGGTGGACCGGCAGCGTCCCACCGGGTGATCCTGCACGTCGACATGGACTCGTTCTTCGCGTCCGTGGAGGTGCGGGACGATCCGTCGCTGGCCGGTCGCCCGGTCATCGTGGGCGGGAGCGGTGGTCGCGGTGTGGTGGCCGCGTGCACGTACGAGGCCCGCATGTTCGGTGTCCACTCGGCCATGCCGTCGTCGGTCGCCCGGAGGCTGTGCCCCGACGCGGTGTTCCTCGACGGCAGGTTCCACCGCTATGTCGAGGAGAGCCGGCACCTCCACGCCGTCCTGACGTCCTACACCCCACTGGTCGAGGGGATCTCGCTCGACGAGGCCTTCCTCGACGTGAGCGGAGCCGTGCACCTGTTCGGGTCCGGGGTGACCGTGGGCCACGAGATCCGGCTCCGCGTCCGCGAGGAGATGCAACTCGAGTGCTCCGTGGGGGTCGGCCGATCGAAACTGATGGCGAAACTGGCATCGAAGGCGGCCAAGCCCCGGGCGTCCCGATCCGGGATCGAGCCCGGACCCGGGGTCGTGGAGGTGGCGGCCGACGGCGAACTGGACTTCCTGCACCCGCTGCCCGTCCGGGCGCTCTGGGGGATCGGTCCCGTGACCGAGAAGCGGCTGCTGGCGCTCGGCGTCACGACGGTGGGGGAGCTGGCCGGGATGTCGCCCGAGGGGCTCGAACGCTACCTGGGCGTGGCGGCGGGGCGCCACCTGTCGGAGCTGTCCCGGGCGATCGACGACCGTCCCGTCGTCCCCGAGCAGGAGGCCAAGTCGATCGGGCACGAGGAGACGTTCGCATCGGACCTCTGGGACATCGACGACCTGCACCGACGGCTCCAGCGCATGGTCGACGCCTCGGCCACCGCCCTGCGACGGGCGGAACGGGCCGCACGGACGGTGACCGTGAAGCTGCGCTTCGGCGACTTCACCCAGGTCACCCGGTCCCACACGCTCGACGGCCCGGTCGACGCGACGCCGGCCATCGGTGCAGTGGCCGACGCCCTGCTCGAGAGCGTCGACCTCGCCAGAGGTGTCCGCCTGCTCGGTGTCAGCCTGTCGGGACTCGTCGACCCGGGCGAGGGCACCCAGCTCCGCCTGGACCTGGACACCCCGCCGACCGGGGCCGGTCCGGTCGGCGGCCCCGGGGGAGTGGAGCGACCCGGCAGCGGTGTCCGGGCCGGACCCGGCACCGTCCGGGACGCCTCCCGGGAGGCCGAGCGCCTCCAGCAGTCCTGGGGGTCGGTCACCTCGGCGGTCGACGCCATCCGGGCCCGCTACGGCGGAAGTGCCGTGGGCCCGGCGTCCCTGGTCACACCGGACGGGATCAAGGTGCGCCAGCGGGGCGAGGCCCAATGGGGACCGTCCCGACCGGACGAGCCCCCGGCCCGGGACGGCCCCCGGAGGGACGCCCCGGACGGCGCATAGGCCGGGTCCGGGCCCCCGCTCCCGGAGTCCGGGCGGGTGCTCGGGATCCCCGGGACGAGGGCGATCGGGCCGAACGTCACAAGGGACTTGAGAACTCCGGGAAAACAGCCGACAACCTGTAGCATGGAAGACGTGGTTGCACGACCCCTGGAGGACCCGTCCGGCGCACCGTGGGGCGCCGTGCGCTCAGGCTCCGCATGCGCGAGGATGGTGCAGGTGGTGACAGCCTTGGCTGACGAGAGGTGGAGGGGACAAGACGGTGCCGCTCTCTGAGCACGAACAGAGGATCCTGCACGAGCTGGAGCAGTCCCTCTACCAGGAAGATCCTGACTTCGCCGAGCGGGTGCGCTCGGAGACCGTCTACCGCCACGCCGGCCGGTACTGCATCTGGTCGGCCCTGGTCTTCGTAGCTGCACTGGTCTTCATGTTCTTCACGTTCGCCTCCAACCTGGCGCTCGGCTTCGTCGGCGTCGTCATCATGTTCCTGTCGGGGGTCGTGTTCGCCAACAACGCCCGGCGGATGGGCAAGGCCGGGATCGACGACCTGTCCCGATCCCTCCACACCCGCAGTATCAACAATCCGGTCCACGATCCCCGTGACTGGATCCGTGGGCGCTTCCACCGCGACGACTGAACCTCCGGCAGGCGACGTCGGCGTTCCAGGCGCCGATGGCCTGCCGTCACCTGACGCCGACCCGTCCCCGGCGGTCGGTGCACCTGCAGGATCCCCTGCGACGGCTCCCGTCCTCGCCGTCGACATCGGCGGGACGAAGATGGAGGCGGGGATCGTCACCAGTGACGGCCGCATCCTCGATCGGGCCCGCATCGCCACGCCCGGATCCACCGATCCCGAGAAGGTGTTCGACGCGCTGGCGTCGGTCGTCACCGAAGTCCTCGGCCGGGCGGTGTCGCCTCCCGCCACCTGTGGTGTCGGGTGCGGTGGCCCGATGGAAGCCGGTGGCCGGACGGTGAGTCCACTCAACATCCACGCCTGGCGTGGGTTCCCCCTCCGCTCCCGCCTGGCGGAACTGGTCGGGATGCCGGTGGCCGTCGACAACGACGCCAAGGCCCTCGCCCTCGGTGAGGGGTGGGTCGGCGCGGCCCGGGGCTGCGACGACTACCTGGCCATGGTGGTGTCGACCGGTGTCGGCGGAGGCATCGTGCTCGACGGTCGGTTGCTGGACGGCACCGGTGGCAATGCCGGTCACATCGGCCATCTCGTGGTCGAACCCAAGGGACGTCCCTGCGTGTGCGGGGGTCGGGGGTGTCTCGAGGCGGAGGTGTCGGGCACGGCGATCGCCGCGATGACCGGCAAGCCGCCCGCCGACGCCGACCTCGGCCTGCGCCGCCACTGCGGCACACTGGTCGGACGGGCGGTGGCGTCGGTGGCCTGCCTGCTGGACCTCCAACTCGCGGTGGTCGCCGGATCGGTCGCCCTGGGGTTCGGCGACGACTTCTTCGATGCCGCCGACGACGAGCTCCGGCTCCGGTGCGGGCTCGACTTCGCACGGGCCACCCGCATCGAGCCGGGTGGCCTCGGTGGCGACGGCCCCCTCGTCGGCGCAGCTGCCGTCGCGCGGCGCGGCCACGACCGGTCGTCCGCGGGAGCACCCGGCATCGACCGGCGGGCGGGGGATACCCCGGCGCCCGTCGGGCCCACCCCCGTCATGGGGGAGGATGGTCGGTGATGGAACCCGCCCCACCCGCCCGCTCCACCGGACACGACTTCGCGGTGCTGGCCGGGGCCGTGATCCGTCGGCCCGACCTCTGGTGGACCGCCCTGGGGGAACTGCGGCGCATGGCCCCCCGTCTCTGGTGGCGGACTCCACCGCACCTCCCCCTGCCCGACCGGGGTCTCTGGGAGTTCCGGATGGTGACGGCCTACGGCCGTCCGGATGCCGTCCCGGACCGCCGGGACGTGGTCACGTTCCTCGAGTGGTGCCGGGCCACCGCCGCCGGCACGCCGCGGCCGGGCGGGCACGGGTAGGACCCGATGGACCGCCCGACCTTCCGCCCGCCCCCCACGGTCCACGCGTCCGGTGCGGCGCCACCCGGCCGGGCCGACGGGAACGGGACGGTGCGGTCGCCGGTCACGTCGACTCGCCGGGCGCTGGTGCTCAACGCCACGTTCGAGCCGCTGGGCATCGTGTCGTCACGGCGGGCGGTCCTCCTGGTGCTCGACACCAAAGCCGAGTTGCTCCACGCCACCGAGCGGGTGTTCCGGGCCGAGCGGGTGACCGTGCCCGAACCCTCCGTCGTCCGCCTGATCCGGTACGTGAAGGTGCCCTACAACTACCGGGTGGCGGTCAACNNCACACGTGGGAGAACGTGGTGGCCGCCTGCCGTCCCTGCAACACCCGCAAGGAGGACCGCCTGCCCCACGAGGCCGGCATGGTCCTGCGCTCCACGCCCGCGGCACCCCGGCACCGGGTGCAGCTCCTCGCCCTGTGCGGCAACACCAGCGACGACTGGGCCGACTACCTCGGCGCCGACGTGGTCGCCGGTCGACAGCTGACCGCCTGAACGGTCCGCGGACCCCGCACCGGACGGATCCGTGGTGCCGGCCCCCGGTGCGTGCCGGGGAGCCGGCTGTGCGGGGCCGGTGAAAGACTGACGACGTGCCGGACCCGTGGGAGATCGACGAACGCCTCGAGGCGCCGTCCGCCCTCCACCGGTCGTGGCCGGCGGTCGAGCGGGATCCGGCCCGACGCCGGGTGTCCGTCTGCCGGCCCACGCGTCGGGCGATCGTGTTGGGATCCACCCAACGGCTGACGGTCGTCGACTCCGCGGCCGCCGAGGCCGCCGGCCTCGACGTCGTGCGCCGTCGCTCGGGAGGGGGAGCGGTGCTCGTCACGCCGGACGACCCGGTGTGGGTCGACGTCTGGGTGCCCGTGGACGACCCGCTGTGGACGGCGGACGTGACCGGCGCGTTCGGGTGGCTGGGTTCGGCGTGGGCCGGGGCGCTCGCCCGACTCGGGGCGCCGGACGCCGAGGTGCAGGGCCCCGGGCCGGGTGCCTGCACCCGCTGGTCGTCACACGTCTGCTTCGGCGGCGTCGGCGCGGGTGAGGTGACGGTCGCGCACCGGAAGGTCGTGGGCCTGGCCCAGCGCCGGAACCGCGCGGGCGCATGGTTCCACGGGGCCTGCGTGATGCGGTGGGACCCGTCGCTCCTGCTCGAGGTCCTGGACCTGACGACGGGGGAGCGGTCCGCGGCCGCAGCCGGCCTGGAATCGGCGGTCACCGGTGTGGCCGACGTCCTGGCGGAGCGCTCGTCCACCGGTGGACGGGACGTTCCCGAGCGGGACGACGTGGTGTCGGCGCTGCTCGACTCCCTGCCGTAGCGGTCGGCGTCGGCATCGCTATCCGCGCCGGAGTGGGTATCCGCGCCGGAGTCGGCGCCGGCGCCCATGCCGGGGCCCGTGGACGTCCCCGTGCCCGGGCCCGGGTCGCCCCCGTGTCGTGTTCTGCGGCCGTGCCGGCCACCTGCTGACCGGACGCGCCCGAAGGGGTGCCTCCCGCGCGTACCACTTCGCGCCACGTCCGCCTCCGGGACCCTGACTTCCGTCGGCCGGTCCGGCTGTCCGGTGGGCGGAGCCCTTGGGCCGACTGGACGGCCGGCGCCCGACCGGGGCGCGTGCAGGAGGAGACCGGTTGCGCCCGACCGGGTCCGCTCCGGAGCGGCCGGGCGGTTGCCCCACCGGCCGTCCTGCCGGTGGCATCCGACAGTGGATCTGTGACCTGGGAATTCCCGGGAAGAAGTTGGAGGAAGGTGGTTGACGAGTGGAGGCAAGGGGTTTAGGGTGGAGCGCAGTGGTGTGAAAGGGAGGGGCCCGAATCAGTCGGGTACCAGGCACTGCAGGGAGCGTTGTGGGAGCAAGGTCCAGTGGCACGGTTCTTCGGCAGACACGAGCACTCGCTCGACGACAAGGGAAGGGTGATCCTGCCGGCAAAGTTCCGTACCCATTTCGAGCACGGCGGCTATCTCGCTCCCGAGCAGGACGGCTGCCTGTCGCTGTGGACGCCGGACCAGTTCGAGCTGCAGATGGACGCGATGATGCAGCGCTCCTCGGTCAGCCGGAGCGACCGCAATCTGGTCCGACTCTGGGCCTCCACGTCGCACGAGTTGGAGATCGACCGGCAGGGCCGTATGGCCATACCGGCGAGGCTCCGGGAGTACGCCCATCTGGAGGGGGACGTCCTGGTGCTGGGCGCCATCGACCGGGTGGAGCTGTGGGACCGGCAGACCTGGGAGGAG
Organism: Acidimicrobiaceae bacterium; assembly: GCA_003157945.1. The sequence continues at coordinate 7,770 of PMFY01000396.1, forward strand.
AAGGTGCTCCCCGAGGAAGCGCGTCTGACCATGGGCGACGACGGCTGAGTGACGCCATGCGACTCCATCTCGTCCGCCACGGTCAGTCCGACACGCAGCGCCGCGCGCTCGGTACCCGCCGACCCCGCCGGGGCACGGCCGCTCTCACCGCGGTCGCTGACCTGTCCGACCCGATCGACTCCACCGGTCCCACCGGCCCTGTCGGCCCGACCGGTCCCACCGGTCCCACCGATCACACGGACCCTATCGACCCGATCGGCCCGATCGGCCCGAGCAACGGGCACGGTTCGGCCCCTGTGCCAGACCGTCCGGACCCGTCCGCCGGGGGAATCGTCGCCGTCCGACGGATCTCCACGTCGCCCCTCCTGCTTTCCGCGGCCGAGCTCGCCGAGCGGGTCGGCCACCCCGCATCACTGCCCCGTCCCACCCCGCTGCAGTCGGGCCAGGCCGCCGCGGCCCGGCACGGCGTCCACATCGAACGTGTCTGGCCCATGCGCAGTCCCTCGACCGGACCACTGGGAGGTTCCTCCTCCGCCTCCTCCCGGTCGGACCGTCGCGGCGCTCCACCCGCACGAATCGTGCCGGTCGAGGGGCTGCGGATGAGCCAGGCCTTTCCCCACGATCCCGTCATGGCCGCCGAGGTCGTCGACCTGCTGGGCACCGTCCCTCCGGGGCTCGTCCTCGACGCCACGCTCGGCGGTGCCGGCCACGCCCGGGCGCTGCTCGAGGCCGATCCGGGCATCACCCTGCTGGGACTCGACCGTGACCCCATCGCCGTGGCCGCCGCCACCGGCGAGCTGGCGGTGTTCGGGAACCGGGCGGTGATCCGCCGGTCGCGCTTCGATTCCCTGGCCGCGGTGGTGCGACAGGTGCAGGACGAACGGGGTACCCCGGAGGACCAGCGGGGACTCACCGGGGCGCTCTTCGACCTCGGCGTCAGCTCGCCCCAGCTCGACGTGGCCGAGCGGGGCTTCTCCTACCGNNCTCGACATGCGCATGGACCCGACGGTCGGGCGCACCGGAGCCGACGTGGTCAACACCTCCGACGAGGACACGCTCGTCCAGCTCTTCGCCGACAACGGGGAGACCCGGTTCGCCCGGCGCATCGCCCGGGCCATCATCGCCGCACGGCCGGTCACCACCACGGGCCAGCTGGCGGACGTCGTCCGCGAGGCCATTCCCGCGGCCACCCGCCGTACGGGCGGCCACCCGGCCCGCCGGGTCTTCCAGGCCATCCGGATCGCCGTCAACGAAGAGCTCGACCAGCTGCACACCGGGCTGGACGCCGCCCTCCACCTGCTCCGTCCCGGCGGCCGGTGCGTGGTCATCTCCTACCACTCGGGCGAGGACCGGCTGGTCAAGTCGACGTTCACCAGTGCCTCCACGGACGACTGCCAGTGCCCCCCGGGCCTTCCGTGCGTGTGCGGCGCAGATCCGCAGTTCCGCCTGGTCCTACGCGGCTCGCGGAAGCCGACGGACGAGGAGATCGCCCGCAACCGGCGCTCCGAAGCGGCCCGGCTCCGGGTGATCGAGCGGCTTCCGGCGAGCCACGCCTCCTCCACGAGCGGCGAGGTGGCCTGATGGCCCCGCCCGCAACCGGCACAGCACGTCGGGCGACCGCCGCCCCCCAGCCGCGGTCGTCGGCCCGTCGGCCCGCGCTCCGGGTCTTCGAGCCCCAGCCGCGTCGCACCTCCCGCCGACACCTGTCGCGGCGTGGTCACCTGTGGCTGGCCGCCCTCCTCGTGGTGGGCAGTCTGCTGGCCGTCGTGGTGGGGGACACCATGGTGGCGCAGGGCCAGGTGCGCCTGGCCGACCTCCAGTCCGCGATCACCTCCCAGCTGGCGACCCAGAAGGCGGCGCAGACCGAGGTGGCCCAGCTGGCTGCCCCCGAGCGGGTGGTCGCCCAGGGAATCCTGCTCGGCCTGACCGCCCCGGCCCAGGTGGTCGACCTGCCCCAGGTTCCCCTCGACGTCCCGCTGCCGGTACCCGACACCACTCCGCTGCCGGTCGCCCACACGGCCCCGACGGCGTCCACCCACACCGCGGCCGCCACCACCCACACCGCCTCGACCCCCGCCACCACCACAGTCACCACGGCCACGGCATCCACCCGGTGAGCCCCGCCGTCCTCCTCAGTCGGCGCACCCGGGCCATGCGCCTCCTGCTCGTCGTGGTGTTCGTGCTGATGGGCCTGCGCCTGATCCAGGTCCAGGAGTTCAGTCACCAGCACTACGCGGCCCTCTCCCAGGCGCAGCTGACCCAGACGGTGACCGTGCCGCCGGTGCGCGGCGGCATCTACGACCGCAACGGTGAGGTCCTGGCGGAGACGGTCACCCGTCAGACCGTCGTCGCCGACCCGCAGATCATCAAGGACCCGGCCCAGGTCGCCGCCGCCCTGGCGCCCCTGCTCGGTCAGTCGAGCGATACCCTGCGGTCGCTCCTCACCGAGCCGAGCGGATTCGTCTACCTCGCCCACCGGGTGCCGGACGCCACGGCGGCCGCCATCACCAAGCTGGGCCTGAACGGCATCAACCTGGTGCCGGAGGCCCAGCGCGTGGTGCCGGTCGGCCTGCTGGCGGAGCCGGTGGTGGGCACCGTCGGCTGGAACGGGTCCGGCAACTCGGGCATCGAGTACCAGTACCAGTCCACCCTGGCCGGGAAGCCGGGCACGACCGACGTCCTCGAGTCCCCCGACGGGGTGGCGCTGCCGAGCGGTGACCGCTCGACGCCGGCCCAGCCCGGCACGGGCCTGGAGCTCACCCTCGACGAGTCGGTGCAGTACGTGACCGAGCAGGCCCTGGCGTCCGAGATCCTGGCCGCCCACGCCACGGCCGGAACGGCGGTCATCATGGACGTGAAGACCGGCGACATCCTGGCCATGGCCAACCTGACGGCCGACAAGGCCGGAGCGTCGACGGCCACGACGCCGGCGACGACGACCGCCCCGGCCACGCTGACCGCCCACGTGGCGACCACCGCGAACACGTCGGGCCCCACGCTGGTGGCCCAGTCCGACACGCTGCCGGCGGGCGTGTCGGAGGCACCGTCCAACTCGGCGGTCACCCAGGTCTACGAGCCGGGCTCGGTGTTCAAGCTGGTGACCTTCTCGGCCGCCCTGGCCGATGCCGTGGTGACGCCCAGCACCGCACTCACCGTCCCGGCGGCGCTGCCGATGGGCAAGTACACGTTCCACGACGCCGAGGCGCACGGCTCGGTGTCGATGACCGCCACGCAGATCCTGGCCCAGTCGTCGAACATCGGAACGATCGAGGTGGCCGAGGGCCTGGGCGAGTCCCGCCTGCTCAACCAGATCTCCCTCCTGGGCTTCGGCAAGCCGACCGGCCTCGGGATCCCCGGCGAGTCACAGGGCCTCGTGCCCGGTGCCTCGCAGTGGACCGGCACGTCGATCGGATCGACCCCGATCGGCCAGGACGACGCGGTGACCGCCCAGCAGGTGCTCGACGCCTACAACGCCGTGGCCAACGGCGGCGTGTTCGTCTCGCCCCGGCTCATCCGGGCCCGGGTGGGCGCCGACGGGACCGTGACCGGTACGCCGTCCTCCGGCTCGCACCGCGTCATCGACCCCACCACCGACGCGGAGCTGACGGAGATGTTGGAGTCCGTGGTCTCCACGGGTACCGGGACCAGCGCCGGGATCGACGGGTACACGGTGGCCGGCAAGACCGGCACNNGTGCTGTCGGCCATCGTGGTCCTCGACCACCCCACGCCGATCTACGGTGGTGCCGTGGCCGCTCCCGTCTTCTCCACGATCATGGCGTACGCCCTCCACCACTACGGCATCCCCACCAGCGCCGCGGCGACGACGGCGGCGTCGAACACGGCGGTGGGCGGCACGGGCAGTGTCACCGTGCCCGCCGGAGCGGTCACGGAAGGCCCCTAGGTGGGTCCGGGCACGCCCGCCACCCCTCCACCAGCGCACTCCTCCCGGAACTCGACGTGGTGACGGTGGCCGACCTCCTCGACGGCGTCGCCGTCCGTGACGTCCGGGGCGACCCGTCGGCGACCCCGGTGACCTCCGTCGAATTCGACAGTCGGAGGGTGGGGGAGGGGGCCCTCTTCTGCTGCGTCCCCGGCGAACTCACCGACGGCCACCGGCACGCCGCCGACGCAGTGGCGCGCGGGGCCCGCTCGCTGCTCTGTGGGCACGTGCTCGACCTCGACGTCACCCAGGTGGTCGTCGAGGTCGATTCGATCCGACCGGCCATGGCCGCGGTGGCCGCCACCTTCTGGGGCCACCCCGCCCGCTCCCTCCAGACCGTGGGTGTGACCGGCACGAACGGCAAGACGACCACGACATATCTGCTGCGCAGCATCGCCGATGCCGCCGGCTTGCCGTGCGGTGTGATCGGCACGCTCGGCGGTATCTTCGGCGACCGCACGTGGGCCCTCGAGAACACGACGCCGCTCGCACTCGAACTGCACCGTCTGCTCGCGGAGATGCGCGAGGCCGGCGCGCGCGCGGTAGCGATGGAGGTCTCCTCGCATGCGCTCGCGCTCGGTCGCGTCGATGACGTGCGCTTTCGGGCCGCCGCGCTGACGAACGTCACGCGCGACCACCTTGACTTTCACGGTACGCTCGCGCGCTACATTGCGGCGAAGCGCCGGCTCTTCGATCTCGCGCCGAACGCGGTGCTCAACGTCGATGATCCCGTCGGCCGCACGTTTGCCGGCGAGTTCGCAACGGCCACGACGTATGCGATCGAACGCGTGGCGGAGCTGCGCGCCTCGAACATCGTGTTGCAGGGTGACGGAACCACTTTTGATGCGGGCGGTTTGCACGTGGAGATCGCGTTGCCCGGGCGCTTCAACGTCGCGAACGCGCTCGCCGCGATCGGCATCGCGCGCGCCTGCGGCATCGACGATGAAGCAATCGTTCGGGGCCTAGCTTCCGCGCGTGCGGTGCCGGGCCGGATGGAACGCATCGGCGCGTTCGGCATCGATGCGATCGTCGACTACGCGCATACGCCCGATGCGCTCGCCAACGTCCTGCGCGCCGCGCGCGAGACGACGCGCGGCCGGCTGATCGTCGTGTTCGGCTGCGGCGGCGATCGGGATCCGGGGAAGCGCGTCGAGATGGGGCGCATCGCCGCCGATGCTGCCGACGCGGTGATCGTGACCTCCGACAACCCGCGCGGAGAAAATCCGGCAGCCATTGCGGCTGCCGTTGCCGAGGGGATCATCGCCGAAGTCATCCTCGACCGCCGGACGGCGATTCGCCGTGCCATCAACGAAGCGCGCGCCGGCGATACGGTGGTCGTTGCCGGCAAGGGCCACGAAACCTATCAGATCATCGGCGAGGAGCGCCTGCCGTTCGACGATCGCGATGAAGTGCGCAGCGCGTTCTCGATGCGTTCGGGAGCGCTGCGCGCATGAGGCTGCCGACGAACGATGCGCTGGCCGCGCTCGGGGGAATGGTCGTCAACCGCGACCGCTTGCCGGGGACGATCGCGGTATCGACCGACACGCGCGACATCCGGCCGAGCGAAACGTTCCTTGCGTTGCGCGGCGAGCACTTCGACGGCCACAACTTCGTGGCGAACGCCGTCGCGGCCGGCGCGTCGGCGGTCATCGTCGACGATGCGAGCGCGTTGCCGGAGGGGCAGGCGGGCATCGTCGTCGCCGACACGCTGGCGACGTATCTCGCGCTCGGCGCGTTGGCGCGCGATCGCGTGCGCGGTCCCGTCATCGCGATCACCGGCAGCACGGGCAAGACGACCACGAAGACGTTCGCGCTACAGGCGCTCGAGGCGGCCGGCAAGCCCGTGACCGCGACGCCGGAGAACGAGAACAACG